>JACQWW010000121.1 GCA_016209025.1 Elusimicrobiota bacterium
GAAATCACATAAGCCCGGTAAGACAAGACGCCCGGGTTGGCCTGGGCGTATTGGGCCAAATGAAGGTAAGCCACGAATTCGTTTAAGACCGTTTTCTCGCCCATAAATTGTCCTACGATCTGGCAGTCCTGCCAGGGTGTCCCCATAATCCAGGCTAAGGGCATGAAAATATAGCCCAGAATTTTTTCCAGGGTCATGCCGGCCAGTCCCGCGTACGCGAGGCTGTGGGAAACAAGGAAGTTGGCCAGGGCTAAAAGCGACATAAAAGCGATTAGCATGGTTCCGACGTTAAGGGCCAATTGCAGTCCGGTGGCCGCGCCGTTGGAAGCCGCTTCAATGACGTTGATCGAGGGATCGTGATAGGCGAGTTTGATGGTGCCGAGCGTTTTCGGGGTTTTGGTTTCCGGGATCATGATTTTTGCGGCCACCATGGCCGCCGGAGCGCTCATGACCGAAGCGGCCAGAAGGTGGCCCGCGATGTCCGGAAAGTAGGATTTAAGCATTCCCACATAAGCGGCCATGACGCCGCCCGCCACCGTGGCCATGCCGCCCACCATCACGCACATAAGTTCCGAGTCCGTCATTTCCTCGACATAAGGCTTGATTAAAAGCGGGGCTTCGGTCTGGCCCACGAAAATATTAGCCGAAGCTGAGAGCGTCTCCGCGCCCGAGGTTTTCATAAATTTGTGCATGATTTTGGCGAAAAACAAAACGATCCATTGCATGACGCCCAGATAATAAAGCACGGAAATAAGCGAGGAGAAAAATATGATGGTCGTTAAAACCTGAAAGGCAAAATAAAAACCCATGGAACCCGGCTGGCCCGGAGGGATAGAGAGGGCGTTAAAGACGAATTTGCCCCCTTCCTCCTGGAACGAAAGAAGTTTGGTGATCACGTCGTTCATGAAGCTGAAGAACCATCGGCCCGGCGGTGTTTTGAGCACGAGGAGAGCGAAGATAAACTGCAGAAGGCATCCCCAGGCAACAGTGCGCCAATTGATATGTTTTTTGTCTTTACAGAGAAGCCATAAGATGGCCAGTAAAATGATTGTCCCGAAAAAACTGATGATTTGTTGAATGCTCATAATCGCCTCCGGTTAAATATGAAACATTTTACCCAAAAGGCGATAAAATAACGAATAAATGGAACGTGAAGCGGTTTTTATTAAGGCGGTCCGCGCGCCGACCGGCAGGCACGGCGGCGCTTTAAGCGGGGTGCGGCCGGATGATCTGGCGGCCCATGTGATTAGGGCCATGGGGTCATTGCCGATAGACGACGTGATTTTCGGCTGCGCCAACCAGGCCGGCGAAGACAATAGAAACGTGGCCCGCATGGCCGCGCTTTTGGCCGGTTTACCCGTGACAATTCCCGGAGTGACGGTCAATCGCCTGTGCGGCTCCGGCCTTGAAGCCATTGCCCAGGCGGCCCGCGCAATCATTGCCGGGGAAGGGGACATTTTTATCGCCGGAGGCGTTGAGGCGATGAGCCGGGCGCCCTGGGTGTTCCCAAAGGCCGCATCCGCTTTTCCTTTCGGCAATGTGACGGCTTACGATACGGCTTTAGGGTGGAGATTTCCGAATCCAAAAATGGCGGTTTTGTTCCCGTTGGAATCCATGGGGGAAACGGCTGAAAATATCAGTGAGAAATTCAAAATTTCAAGACAGGCCCAGGACCAGTTTGCTCTGGAAAGCCATCAAAAGGCTTGGGCTGCGGCGCAGGCGGGAAGATTTAAGGATGAAATTGTACCCCTCACCCTGCCCCGCGTCCCGTGTCTAACGCACGGGACTGCGTGCTCGACTGTCTACCGCGCGGGACTGCCTGCTGGACTGCCCTCTCCCCGCTATAGCGGGGAGAGGGGCGACCGAAGGTCGGGTGAGGGGTTTATTTTCGAAATTGATGAAACGATTAGGGCTGATACGTCGCTGGAAAAACTATCACAGCTTAAACCTGTTTTTCGCAAAGATGGAACGGTCACGGCAGGCAATTCCTCAAGCTTAAACGACGGGGCCGCGGCCCTTTTGGTGATGAGCAGCGCCAAAGTGAAAGAGCTGGGATTAAAACCTTTAGCCCGCTGGGTCGCTTCCGCAGTCGTCGGATGCGACCCGATGTTTATGGGTCTTGGACCGGTTCATGCGACGCGAAAATTGCTTGATAAAACCGGCGTCAAATTAAGCGAGATCGGCTTGATTGAGTTAAACGAGGCTTTTGCAGTTCAGGCTTTGGCTTGCATTAAGGAACTCGGCTTGAATCCGAACATTGTCAATGTCAACGGCGGGGCCATTGCCCTGGGCCACCCGCTGGGCGCGACCGGCGCACGTTTGACCACGACTTTGATTCACGAGATGGCCAGAAGGCGGCTTCGTTACGGTCTTGTGACCATGTGCATCGGCGTGGGCCAGGGAATCGCCGCGCTTATAGAAAGTGCGTGAGTGCGCAGGGGGCTCAGAACTTCCCCAAAGGGGTAAGTTCTGAAGTCTGAAGCGCGAAGTCTGAAGTCTGAAAAGGGAATAACCTATTTTTTCATACTTCAAGCTTCAGACTTAAGACTTCAGAAATTCCTTCGGGGAATTTCTGC
>JACQWW010000145.1 GCA_016209025.1 Elusimicrobiota bacterium
ACAGAAAATTTACTCCGTTGCCACTTATCGAAAATTTTTTAACCAAATCTTCTCAACTTTTCTATTTATGGCTTACGACCAACGACCGGCGACCGGCGACTAACGACTATGCCCGACTTTGACGCGGTTGTCATCGGCTCCGGGGCCGGCGGCCTAACAACAGCCCTTTGCCTGGCCCAGGCAGGTCTTAAAACCGCTATTTTTGAACAGCATAATCTGCCGGGCGGCTGGTGCCACTCCTTCTCCCTGCAAGGCTATCGCTTCAGCCCTGGCGTGCATTATGTCGGCGAATTGGAAGAAGGGGAACGCTTTAGAACCATCTATGAAAAACTCGGGGTCAGCGCCGACATGGCCTTCTATGAACTCAACCCGCAGGGCTTCGAGCACATTATCGTCGGCCAAGACCGCTTTGATATACCCAAAGGCCTGACCGCCTACGCCGACCGGCTTAAAAGCCGCTTTCCGGGCGAAAAAAACGGAATTGACGAATGTTTTAAAACCATCGAAGGCGGCATAGGCAAAGGACTAAAAGCGCTTTCCGGCGTTGAAAAGCCGGTTGATATGTTATCTATGGCGCGCCACGCCCCATCATTTATACGCTGGGGCACGCAATCAGCCGCCGGCTTGATCGCAAACTTTGTGCGGCATCCTTTTTTAAAAGCCATCCTGCTTGCCCAATGCGGGGATCACGGACTTGCCCCATCGTCGGCCCCGGCCCTTATCCACGCGGCCATTATGTCCCACTATTTCAACGGCGCTTACTATCCGCAAGGCGGCGGCGGCTCGATTGCCAGAGCTTTCATCCTTGCCTTAAAGCGCGCCGGGGGGGAAATCCATACCGGCGTTCCTGTGGCCAAAATTCTCATAGAAAACGGCAAAGCTATCGGCGTGCGCCTGGCCGACAACACCGAGATACGCTCGAAACATGTCGTCAGCAACGCTGATCCGGATATGACTTTCCGGCGTCTTATCGGAATAAATAATTTAAGCGGAAAACTGCGCCGCAAATTAGAAAAAACACGCTACTCCATTTCCTGCCTAAGCTTATTTATGGCGGTTGACATGGATCTTAAGGCAGCCGGTTTTGACTCCGGCAACTACTGGTATTACGAATCACCGGACATTGACGGCATTTACACAAAAATGGCCGCAAGCGAAAACCTGGGTACCGGCAGCCTGCCCAGCCTCTTTATAACCATAACGACGCTCAAAGACCCTTCCAAAAACTACCATGGCCGGCACACCTTGGAAATTTTCACTTTTGTCAATTTTAAACCTTTCGAAGCATGGGCGGATTCGGTTCATGGCCGGCGTCCGGCCGAATATGAAGCATTCAAGAACCGGCTCAAAGATGCCATGCTCAAAGCCGCCGCCAAAATCATTCCCGGCATCGAAGAGCATGTGGTTTTTGCCGAGGTGGGAACGCCGCTGACCAATCTTCATTTTTGCGCCGCGGCCCAAGGCTGTCTCTACGGCACGGAAAAAAGCAAATGGCAGATCGGCCCCTGGTCATATCCCATCCGGACCGAAATCGAAAATCTTTACCTCTGCGGCCAAAACACCTATAGCCACGGCGTCATGGGCGTCACTATCTCCGGCCTTTTCGCCGCCGATAAAATTCTCGAATGCGGCATAAAGCATCTCCTGCGCCACAATGGTCCGCCGCTTAAAATTATATCTGCGGAATGAAAGTTGCCTTATTCGTCTTATTTACCTTATCTGCCTTATTCGTAGGCGCTTGCGCCTCAACAAAGCAAACCGCCTCATCTACGGCCGCGGCCCTGGCAACCACGGCTTCGGCGGCCAAGCCGCAACAAAACACCTTTGAAACTGATCGCTCTTCAGTTGTTGCCTCAGCTCCCATTGCCTACTATCTTAACTACGAAGCAATTTCGGCGCGTTATCTTCAAACTCTAATCACCGACCCGGCTCTGGCTAAAGCCTATGGCGGCTACTACCCGAAACAAAATAAGCCCCTTAATAAACTCTGGTCGAGCTTCAAAAAAACAGGCGACCAGCTTACCAAATGGGCCAGCCTTTATCCTGTGACCGCGGCCGGCGTCGGCGCATACCGGAGCGTGGTTAAAACGGAAACGTTTATAAAAAAGGAACTTTCGCCAAGGGAAAAAGTGGCGGCCGAGGTGCATGGTGACATCCTAAAGGCCACGGCCAAAGCGGCGCAAGAAAGAGGGGCGCAAATTGTATTTGACTCGCAGTCAAACCGCCTTTTATATTTAAATCCGGCATGGGACATTACGGAAACGGCCTTTGCCGCGCTCCTTCAAACAAAAAAAGACGAACTGGAAAAACAGGCGCTCTCTGAAGCCGAAAAAGCCGGAACCGGAAAGAAGTAAGGGTCTGCGGCATAATAAAATGGACATTTGGCTGAGGCGATTTTGGAGCGAGCCAAAGCCGAATTTTTCGCGGCGTAGTTGGAAACTACGTAAGAAAAATTTGGCAAAGGCGCAGCCCAAAATCGCCCAGCCCCTTCGGGGAAAGCCGATATCGGGACATCTGCGTCGTTGCTCGTCGCTTACGTGCCCTTCACAGCTGATTTGCCCAGGCCGGCTGTCTTTTGCACGATCGTCAAGACAACGGGCAGCGCCCCGCAGGAAGTTGGGGCTAAAATGCTGGTGACCCCTGATAAATTCTATGGAACCATCGGCGGCGGCGCTTTGGAGCACAAAGTTCTTAAACATGCGCGGGAAATCATCGGCTCATCCGGGTCCCGCCAATCACATACCGAAGAATATGCCTTAACCAAAGAAAGCGGCCAGTGTTGCGGCGGAAAAGTTGAAATCTTTTTTGAAGTTGTTCCACGAAGAAAGATCGTCCATCTTTTAGGCGGCGGCCACGTGGCCCGCGCCACGGCGCATATTCTTTCGCAAATGCCTTTTGACGTCATCGTAGTGGACGAACGCCAGGAGTGGGCCTCAAAAACCGGACTGCCACAAGACATTCGGACGCACTGCCAAAAACCATTGGATTACGCGCGAAAAAACTCCTGGAGCCGCCTTGACGCTGTCTGCATTCTCACCCACAGCCATCGAATAGACTTTCACCTGGCTAAATTTTTCTTAAAACAACCGGTCGGCTATCTCGGCATGATCGGGTCAAAAACCAAACTGGCTCATTTTCTTTATTGTTCCAAGATGGGCCCGGGGCTCAAAAATTCAAAACAATGGGAACGGCTCTGGAAAGAAAAAATGCATTTCCCCATCGGCATACCGATCAAAAGCAAAAACCCGAAAATTATCGCCGTTTCCATCGCCGCGGAACTCCTGCAGGAATGGGCGCTTTAGTTTATCTGCTTGCCGCCGGGCGCGGCACAAGGGCGGGCGGCCCCAAGGCCTGGATAAATTTCAAAGGTAAAAGCCTTCTCGAAAGACAGATTGAATTTCTTTTGACGCTGTTTAAGCCGGGCTCAATCGCCGTCTCGATTCAAACCGATTGGCTGGACAGATGTAAAAAGATCAACAAAGAAATTTGTTGGACTTGCGCTAATCCGGACGCACTTGCCCTTGATTCACTGCAAAGGCTCCTCACTTGCCCTTGATTCACTGCAAAGGCTCCTGAAAGCCAAGCCGATGGATCAATGGGGATTCGTCTATCACGTTGACATGCCGATTTGGGAGCCGCAATTGTTTCAAAGGCTTGCCGGACGTGCCGTCAAATGCGGCGGCGGCGTCAAAGCCGTCGCACCGGCTTACCAAGGCAAAGGTGGACATCCCGTATTGCTCTCGCCTGGGCTGGATAAAAAACTTCTCGCTCTTGATCCTGGAAAAGACAGGCTTGATATCTGGCTAAAGTCCCAAAAAATTGATCGTCTTGAAGTGCCGTTTCCTTGCGTGCTTGAAAACTGGAATCATTTGACCGCTTTAGCCAATATCCATTCGAAAGAGTAACGGGACCCGGCGCTATCCCATCGCGCCATCAAGGGACCCATCAACAAAAGAAACAAAATCGCCAACCCAAAAGCCAAAGGCGTGCTCATAGCATTGGCGTAATACTTTTCAAAACCGCCGCTTATCCAGCCGGCAATGTGCATGGGCCAATAGATCACTATATGATGAAGCACGTAAACCGTCAAGGAATACCGGCTCAGGCGGCGCAAATATACCATCCACCACGATTCAATGACCACGACGTCAAAAAGCCTGCGGCCGGCCGCGAAAAACATCAAGCCCGCGCCAATTTGCACTAAAAACATGGTGACGGAAAGCGGATAAAAAGAAAGGGCGCTGATAAAAAAACGGCTCGGATCAGTTTCGCCTGTTTGCGTGCTCCAAAAAGCCCCGGCCAACCCCATTAATGCCGACAAGGCACCCGCGCCGAAAATCACCCGCCAATCGGTTGGCTTTTTGTCAATCAAAAACCTTTTGCCGACGGCAAAACCAAAGACGGCAAAGGCCGCCCATGGAAAAACCGGAAAATAGCCGATAAGAAAATATCCCTGGACAATCTCCAATACATTGCGGCCAAGCAAATATTCCCCGTTCGGATCCGCCAGTAAGCCGGGGGCCCAATCGGAAATTCCGGGAACAGAGTAATAACCTCCTCCCCAAAAAGCGAAATAGTCTACGAATGAACGCAAGAAAGGGGCTATGGCGACGATAGCGATGCCGGTAACAATCAAAACGGTTTGATTGAAACAGCGTAAGAAACGCAAAAGAATAATCATGCTTCCTATCAGCGTCAGGATATCCCACTCAACAATATCGGCCGGCCCCCTGACAATCAGTGAAAAACCAAGGCCTATGACAAAAACAAACAACCCGCGGCGAACCGCCCGGTCGTTCCAAATTGCGGCAGCAGGAGCAACCGCCTGCCTGCCCAAAGAAATGGCTTGGCTGAAACCCACTAAAAAAAGAAAAAACGGCGCGGCAAAATCACCGACAACGTGATTCGAGAAAAAATAAAGCCATTTATGAACCTCGACAAGGGGAGATAAAAAGATCGGAAAATGGCAAAGCACCATGAAAATAATGGCCGCGGCCCGCATGACATCTACCGAATCCAGACGTTTGGCGGGGCTGGGCGCGCGGACAGCCTGTCCGGCGGCGGTTGTCTTCGAGGCGATCAAAATCGTTCCCAGAGGGCGCGCGATAATTTCTGCGATTTGGCGGCGACTTCTTCCTCGTCAACGTCAATTTTAAGCTTTTTGTTTTCCATAAGCACCCTGCCGCCGGCAATGGTCGTGTCAACGAACGATTGGGAAAGCCCGAACATCAAATGGCCGAGGAAAGTATTTTCATTAAAGGGGGTGGGGGGATAATAATCCATCAAAATAATATCTGCGGCACAGCCCTCTTTGAGTTCGCCGATAGGCATTTGTGTCCAATAACGGTTGGCAATTTTGGCGTTATTGACCAATAATGTGCAAACAGTTTGCATAAAACCGCCGCTGGGATTGTTACGGACCAGATGCCGCACCCACAGAGCCGAGCGCACTTCTTCGAGCATGTTGACCGTCATGGCATCAGTGCCAAGACCCACCAAAATACCCTTATTCATCATTTTTAGAATATCAGCAACGCCCACGGCGTTGTTCATGTTGGACTGGGGATTATGGGCCACTGCCGTATCCGTCTGCTTTAAAATATCCATTTCCGCTTCGTTTACATGGACACAATGGGCGGCGATTGTTTTCGGACCAAGAATCCCAAATTTGTGGAGCCGCTCTACAACCCTCATTCCATAGTGCTTTAAATTGTAATTCTGATCCGATTCAGCTTCGGCGCAATGAACATGAAAACCCGCGCCAAGCTCATGAGCGGCCTGCCCTGCCTTTTCAAAAGTTTCGTCTTTAAGGGTGAAAGCGGCATGAAGTCCGAACAACGCCTTTAATTGCTCGTCTTTTTCTTTCTGACAACGCTTAATAAAAGCGATGTTTTCCTCGATACCGTCTTGAGAGATTTTGGCGCCATCCCTATCGGAAAGCTCATAACACAAAGAAGCGCGCAATCCGGCTTTTTTAACTGCTTTAGCGATAACATCCAGCGATCCCCTGGCGGCAAAAGGGCTGGCATGATGATCAATTAAGGTTGTTGTTCCATGTTTGATCGCGTCAACCAACGGCAATAAGGCGCTGTAGTAGCAGTCGTCCAAACGAAGCTTTTTATCCAACCGCCACCATAAATGTTCCAGAACTTCCTGAAAATCTTTCGATGGCTCGGCCTTGCCCAAGCCGCGCACCATGGTGCTGTAAAAATGCATGTGAACGTTGATAAATCCCGGCATGACCACTTTTCCGGAAGCGTCTATCGTTTTGCCGTATTTGCCCCGGAACTCTTTTTTCTTGGCGATTTTTTTGATCTTGCCAGCCTCGCAAAGAACGGCATGATCATAAAGCACCTGGTTTTTTTCACCCAAGGTAACAATGATTCCGTTTTTGATAAGCAATGCGTCGGCCATTTAAGCCTCAATCCTGCTCTGCGCTGAATGCTTGAAAGTTTCAAACACTTTTCCAATATTTTTTACGAGCGGTTTCAGGCTATCCCACTTTAAAACAAAAACATAGGAATGCACAAAAAAATGTCTAAAGGACAAATACTCCAATAAAGAACCGTATAAAGAGTCGGGAATGACACCCTTGGCAAGAGATTCTTTCAACAAATCTTTGTGCCATACTGCCGAATCCTTTGGCGCTAGTCCTTCATAAACAAGAATGCGTTTTAAAATATTTTCAATGCCGTTATAAACGTTATGAATGAATGTGGCGATAGCCGCCAGATCTACCGCCGAATACTCTTTTTCCGGTTTGACAACAGCATTGATTTGCAAAAGAACCTTTTCAATATTTTCAAATTCCGCTTCGCAGTATAGCTTAAGCTGTTCCTTTGTCATAAATCAGCTTACCTTCCTTGAGCACAATCTCCTTAAATTTTGTCATTTCACCGGAAAGATCAATCAAATCAACATTCTTGGACATTGCTCCCATTAGGGCGCCGTAAAACTTAAAAAAATTTTCGGGGGGGATATCCAATACGGCAAAATCATAATCTTTTATGCCCTTGGGGCTGCCGCGTAGAGCTGAACCAAGCATAAAAAGCCGCCCCACTTCGTATTTTTTCGCCAATTCAACGGCTTTACCAAGCTCAAATTTCGGAATCATATCATCCTCCAACCCCGTTATTTTTTAAACATGATACTTAATTCTCAAAATAGGCCCATTCTCTAATTTCAAATCTTATTTCTCTTGCAAGATGGCCGCTTCTTTTTTCGTCCTTGCCCTCATATATAAAGCGCCGGAAAAACATTTTTGGGTACAAATGGAGCATCCGATACATTTTGAGGCGTCCGTCACCGGAACCTTATTCTTGTCCAAAGTGACCGCCTGATAAGGACAGCGGGTGCAATTACCGCAATGTCGGCAAATATCTTCATGAACGGCCGATATTTTTTTAACCGACGAAAGCTCCATAAATCCGGTTACTGGATTGGGCAAGGCACAGCCCATCAATTCCCTGACCGAGCGCATACCGCGCTCCTGCATTAAATAGCTCAAGCCCGAATGAAGATCGGCGATGATGCCGTAGCCGTATTTCATCACGATAGTGCAAAATTGCACTGTTTCGGCGCCCAATGCCAAAAAATCAGCCGCCGCTTTATAATCCATCGGCCCGCCGTTGCCGGAGACAGTCACGCCGAGGCTGGAAACGCGGGCCAGGGTAAAATTGCTGATGGGAAGCACCCCCTCCCCGCTCATACCCACGACAATGCCCTCCTCCCATGATTTTTTCTTACCCTTTCTGAAAGCCAGGGTGGGGAAAGTATTGGCCAGGGTAACGCCTGCTTTTTTATTCGGATATTTTGCAAAAACTTCTTTGATGGCCGCGATAATGGGATAAATGACGGTCACGGCCGCGGTCAGCTTGAAAAGCTTGGGGACCCGGCCATCGCCTGATCGCATCACCCAATCAATGATTTTGGCGGTCAGCTCGGCGTCCTGGGAAACGATGTCGCCCTTAGTGCCGTCGCCGCCCTGGGGGCACGAAAGGCTGTATTCGATGCCCATGACTCCCGCATTCTCAAGTTTCCTGGTGTTAGATTGCCAAACTTTTGAATCGCTTTCGTCATTACCGGTAACCGGCCCGCCGGTTGATGCCATGGTCAGGCGGTCAGGATATTCGCGGCGCAAACGCCCGATCTCACGGCTTACCCGGTTCAATGGATGGCCGGAAACATTGTCGCAATTGGCATACGTAAGCTTTGAGAACGCGAACATGTACTCGGATGGAATATGGATAGGCACGTTGTCAAAACACGTTTTCATCACCCCGCCGGCCCAGCCCGCTTCATACGCCTTTTTCATCTGCTCGTAACCATCGGAAGGGGGAGCCGCGGAAAGCAGAAAGGGGGAAATGATTTTACGGCCGAAGAAATCCGTTTCCAGCGGCACAGGCAGCATTCTTCTGCCGTCAAGAATGACCCGGCTTTTAACTTTGCTAGTAACTACCCAGGTCTCTCTGCATTCGTCACACCGGCGAAAGCCGGTGTCCAGTTCCTTTATCGCAGATTGAAGCCCTGGATTCCGGCTTTCGCCGGAATGACGACAAGAAAGAGAACCTGAGTAGTTGCCTTTACTATCGATAGACGTAGCCTTTTTGCCAGATAAGACGGCGTCAATTTGAAAAGCCGCGTTTTTACCCGCGGCTACCGCTTCCACCACGCTCGTCGGACCATTTTGAAAATCACCGGCTGAAAACACCCGCCTATGGCCGTCAAGCTTCATCCCCGGCCGGCCGCCGATGGCAATCATAACGCTGTCAAAGCCCGCTCTTGTCTGATCAGAACCGGCAACATCTTTGACTTTTCTCGGATGAAACGCGACCCCGTCCGGCAACGCCACCTTAAGCGTTCTTAAAACGATGCCTTTGCCGTTTTTAAAGATCGCCTGAACCTTGGTGCGTCCGGTCACGCAAACCCCGCTTTCCTTGACGCTTACCATTTCCTTGGAGGTCAGAGGCATTTCGCCCAATTTTTCCAGAGCAAAAAGCTCAATATGTTTTGCGCCTTGGATGGCGGCTGTCACCGCGCAATCAGCCGCGACAGCGCCGCCACCCACAATCGCGACCCGCTTTCCTTTCATTGAATGACGCTTCGGATCGGCAAGGTAATCGGCGCCAACGACAGCGTTTTCTTCTCCGGAAATGCCCAGCGTGATTGGAACATTGAGTCCGATTGTAACAAGGACAGCCCTGTAACCCTTCCTTAATAAAGATTCAGGCTCGACGATTTTCTTACGGTAATAAACCGACACGTTCCCCAGCGTCTCGATAAAATCGAGGTCGGTTTTCAAAACTTCCTTATCGAGCCTGAAATCCGGAATTAAATTGCACGCGCCTCCGGCTTTCTTGCCGCCCTCGTAAATATGAACAACGTATCCTTTTTGCGCCAAAACAGCCGCCGCGCCCCAGCCGGCCGGACCAGCCCCGATAACAGCGATTTTTTTACCGTTGGATTTAGACTTTTCAAATTCCGGCATCACGCCCAACTCTTTGGCTTTCTGGATGACGGTCGACTGAACCGCTGGAATATTAATGGGACCGTCGAAATCCTGACGAACGCAGGCTTTCATACAAAACTTATCCGGGCAAACCACCCCGCAAACTCCGCCTAACGGGTTATTTCCCAAAATTAACGCGGCGGCTCTTTTATAATCGCCCTTCTCACCGATTTTGGCCGCCATAATGAAATCCGCCGGCGAACAGTCAGCTGGACAAGCCTCTTTGCATGGTTTTTCTTCGCAGTACTCGCAGCGCTCGATTTCCGAACACAACTGCGCATCCGTCAGAAAAAATTGATGGTCTTTAGGCATATCTTCCTCCCAAGCGGCAGTTGTTGTGAATTTTGCAACAACTGAATTTCGTCACCTTATAAAATTGAAATTTGATAATCATCCAGAGGTCCCTATTTCTCACAGCTAAAGTCGGTTTAAATTTTTCCTTCAGCCAAAACCAGCTCTCTTGCATACAATCTGACGTTATCGGAATTAAATTCATACTTAACATCAACATCCAGATTTTCGAGAGATATAATTTTCCAACTTCTACAATTGTAGAGATTGTTTCTGCCTTTTCTCGCTTTGACAAAAATTTCGTAGGAGAGAAGAAAATGATGGGCATTTTCTGTAACCTTAAAGTCATCCGACGGCGACAAATAAAACGATCTTTGCGCGGTGGCGATATTGTCAATGTTAAAAGTTTTACACTCAAGATAGTTGGTCCGGTTGAATTGGTCAACAAATTTGATGTCAGGATAACCCATTGATTTTTTCTTACCATCGCTGGTTGTCGGCGTTTCGGCCCGGCAACCCACCCGATTCAAAGCTTCTTTTACAAAAGGTTCAATATCGTTGCCGACTTCATTTGGCCGAGGTCTTAAAATACCCCGCTCATTAATTTTTTTGCCTGCCATTGCAGCCACATCTCGCAAAATTTCAAGCACTTTGACGTCCTTGGAATCCTTCGGATTAAAAGGAATCAGCCTTTTGCCGGAAATGCCTTCAATTACCAATGGTAAAGGAATATTTTTTAATGGGGTCAGCATTTGCTTGATAATGGTTTCAAGTTTTTCTGTATATTTTTTTTGTCGAGTAGAGTTCTGACGCATTTTCTCCTCCTATTTCGTTTTCA
>JACQWW010000146.1 GCA_016209025.1 Elusimicrobiota bacterium
AAATCAAAAGACGACAATGATATAGAGCTGGCCCTCCAATATAACGACGGCTTTGATGAAAACGTTTATTCTTTCGTCAACAGTATTCATACCACGGAAGGCGGCACTCATATGGCCGGTTTTAGATCAGCCTTGACCAGGGTTATCAATGATTATGTGAAACGTTATGAATTGCTCAAAAACAAAGATTTAAACGTGACAGGCGATGACGCCAGGGAGGGATTGTCCGCGGTTTTGTCGGTAAAAATTTTAAATCCCCAATTTGAGGGCCAGACAAAAACAAAACTGGGCAATTCGGAAATGGAAGGGCTGGTTAAATCCATTGTCGGCGATACCCTCGGCGCTTATTTTGAGGAACATCCGCAAACAGCCCGCGCCGTGGTTCAAAAAATTATCGGCGCAGCCGAGGCCAGGGAAGCGGCCAGAAGGGCCAGGGATCTGACCAGAAGAAAAGGCCTTTTGGAAATTTCCGGCTTGCCCGGCAAATTGGCTGATTGCCAGGAAAAAGACCCTGATCATTGCGAGCTTTTCATCGTTGAGGGAGATTCAGCCGGAGGTTCCGCTAAAATGGGCCGCAACAGGAAATTTCAGGCCATTCTTCCCATTAGAGGCAAGATTATAAATGTCGAAAAAGCCAGGCTTATGAAAGTTTTGGCCAACGAGGAAATAAGAACCTTGATCACGGCTATCGGCGCCGGCGTGGGGGGAGACGGGGGACAGACTGCCGACGAGGGCGGTTTTAATTTAGAAAAACTCCGCTATGGAAAAATCATCATCATGGCTGACGCGGATGTGGACGGCCAGCATATCAGGACCCTTCTTTTGACGTTTTTTTACCGCCAAATGCGGCCGCTGGTAGACGGCGGCCATATTTATATCGCGGTTCCCCCCTTATATAAAGTCACTAAATCAAAAAAGGAGTTCTACGTAGAAACGGAAGAATTTTTTGAAAAATGGATCAGGGAAGAGGCCATGAAAGCATACGAGCTTGTTATCGTAAAGCGCGGCAAAGAGGCGGCTGTTCTTAAGGGGCAAAAACTCGAAGAGCTTCTTGATGCGGCGCGGCGCATAAGCGCCCTGGCCAAGAAACTGGAAAGAAAAAAGATCAAGTGGGAAGAGATTCTGGGATTTATCGGTCAAGGCAAAATCCCGCTCTATATGCTTGAGATCGGGGGCGGGGAAAAAGTTTTCTTTTACAGTGAAAGAGACTGGCTGAAAGCCAAACCCGCCTATCTCGAGGCCAGAAGAAAAAATCTCAAGGAAGAGGGACAGGAACTCTCAGAAGAAGCGGAAGAGCTCGGTCCGGAATTTAAAGACTTGGCCGAACTCGGCGAAATCGTCACGCTTTTAGGAAAACTTGAAGACCTGGGCGCCAGGGGCGCAGGCGCGGCAAAGAGCAAGGGTAAGACGGCCAAGGCATCTGGACTTATCTCCGTCCCCGAAGCGCTGCGGAGCGGGAGAGAAAAGGCCGACGAAGAGAAACCTGAGGTTGTTTTTAATTTCAGGGAAACCCCGGGCGGCGCCGCGGTCGGGGATGATTTCGAGGATTCTTTGGAATCTTTTGAAAGAATCAGGAACATCGTTTTAAAGAACTCGACGACCCAGCGTTATAAAGGTCTCGGCGAAATGAACCCCCATCAGTTATGGGAAACAACCATGGACCCGGGTAAAAGAAAGCTGCTTAAAGTCGAATTACAGGACAGTGTTTACGCTGATCAGATTTTTACCACCCTGATGGGCGAAAAGGTCGAGCCAAGAAAACGTTTCATCGAGGAACACGCCCTTGAGGTCAAGAACCTGGACATTTAAGCTGAATGTAGAATGTTGAATATTGAATATAGGAAGCGAAAGGCGCGGTTTCCCAATATTCTACATTCCATATTCAGTATTCAACTTTTTTAATGGCTGACGACAAGGACAAATCTAAAACAAACCCGCCGGAACCTCCGTCGTCCCTGGGCTCTGCCAAGGGACAGCCCCAGCTTCCCCTTGGCCGCTTTGAGACCAGGGCCATCGAAGAGGAAATGAAATCGTCTTACATTGATTACGCCATGAGCGTGATCGTGGGCCGGGCCCTGCCGGATGCCAGGGACGGCTTAAAACCGGTCCACCGGCGCATTCTTTACGCCATGGACGAGATGGGGCTGGCTTATAACAAGCCGTTTAAAAAAGCCGCCCGCGTGGTCGGCGATTGTCTGGGAAAATATCATCCCCACGGGGACCTTTCCGTGTACGACGCCCTGGTGCGCATGGCTCAGGACTTTTCCATGCTCATCCCCTTGGTGGAAGGCCAGGGTAATATGGGCTCGGTTGACGGGGACCCGCCGGCGGCCATGCGTTATACTGAAGTGCGCCTGGCCCGGATTTCCCAGGAAATGCTCGCCGACCTCGAGAAAAAAACCGTTGATTTCGTGCCCAATTACGACGGCAGTCTTACCGAGCCCAGGGTCATGCCGGCTAAACTGCCCAATCTTCTTTTAAACGGATCATCCGGCATTGCCGTGGGCATGGCCACCAACATCCCGCCGCATAACTTGGGCGAACTCTGCGACGCGGCAGCAGCTTATATTGACAACCCGGAAATAACCACGGATGAGCTGATGGACCATATCAAAGGGCCGGATTTTCCTACCGGCGGATTTATCATGGGCTCGGCCGGAATCAAGGAATATTTTACCACGGGCCGCGGCAGTGTGGTTTTGCGGGCCAAGACCGAATTTGAAGACATCAAAGGCGGCCGGACCGCCATTATTGTCAAGGAAATCCCTTATCAGGTCAACAAGGCGGCCCTTCTTGAAAACATCGCGGCCTTGGTGCGTGACAAAAAGATCAACGATATTTCCGACTTAAGAGACGAATCGGACCGGGACGGCATCCGCGTGGTCATAGAAGTCAAAAGAGACGGCAACCCGCACGTCCTGTTAAACCAGCTTTTTCGCCAGACCCAGTTCGAGGTTTCCTTCGGCGTCATTATGCTGGCCCTGGTGGATGACCGGCCTAAAGTGCTTTCTCTTAAAGAGTCTCTGGCGGCTTACGCGGAACACCGCCGGGAAATCATCCGCCGAAGAACGATTTTTGACCTGGCCAAGGCGGATGAGCGGGCCCATATCGTCGAGGGACTGCGCATCGCTATTGACGCCATAAACAAGGTCATTAAAATCATCCGGGAGTCAAAAGACACGGAAACAGCCAGGATGACCCTGGTGAAGGAATTGGGGCTGTCCATTCGCCAGGCCACGGCGATTTTGGAGATGCGGCTGGCCCAGTTGACCGGCCTTGAGAGAAAAAAGCTCGAGGAAGAATACCGGGAACTCATTAAAACCATCGAGAGACTGCGCGGCATTCTTCAGTCGTCCAGAAAAATCCTGGAGATCGTCAAAGAAGAGCTGGCCAAGCTCAAAAAAGATTACGCCAAAGAACGCCGTTCGGAAATCGTTGAAGAAATCAAAGAAACCAACATCGAAGACCTGATTAAAAAAGAAGAAGTTGTGGTGACCATCTCCAGCCAAGGATATATCAAAAGACTGCCGGTTGATGTTTACCGGGCCCAGGCCAGGGGCGGCAAGGGCATAACCGCCATGGACAACCGTGAGGGGGAGGATTTTGTCGAAGAGGTCATTATTACCGATACCCATGCCACCATGCTCTTTTTTACCAACCGGGGCAAGGTTTACCAGGCGCGCGTTTATGAAATCCCGGAATCTTCCCGGGTCTCGAGGGGCAAGCCGATCATTCAGTTTATAGGCATTGTCTCAAACAAGGAAGAAAAGGTGACCGGGACCGTGACCATCAGAAACTTTGCGGAAAAAGGCGTGGGGCAATTGATCCTGGCCACAAAAAAAGGCGTGGTCAAGCGCTGTGATTTAAAGCTTTTCCAGCATATCAGAAAAACCGGGGTGGCCGCCGTCAGCTTAAGAGAAGGAGACGTTCTTATGGGAGCGTTAAAAACCGACGGCAGCAAAGAAGTTTTACTCGCCACTAAGCACGGTAAGCTTATCAGGTTCGCGGAAACCGACGTGCGCTCCATGGGCCGGGGGGCTTGCGGGGTGCGGGGCATCCGTCTTGAAAAAACCGACGAGGTAGTGGGTCTTGAAGTAGCCAACAAAGACGATAAGAGGACTCTTTTGAGCGTTTGTGAAAACGGGTACGGCAAGCGCACTGATTTGGATGAATACCGGGACCAGTCTCGGGGAGGATCGGGAATCTTCACCATCAAGGCCTCAGAAAGAAACGGCTCAGTTGTGGGTATCAAGCTGGTTGACAATGACAGCGACCTGATGATTTTGACGGAAAAGGGCATGGGCGTGAGGCTCAGGACCAAGGATATCAAGGTTATTTCCAGAAACACCCAGGGCGTGCGCCTGGTTCGCCTCGAAGGCAGCGATAAAGTCGCCTGCGTTGAGCCCATTGCCGCGGGAAATTCAAACTAATAAAATAATCCGGCGGCCATCCAGAAATTCCCCGAAGGAATTTCTGAAGTCTTAAGTCTGAAGGTTGAAGTATGAAAAAAACAGGTTATTCCCTTTTCAGACTTCAGACTTCGCGCTTCAGACTTCAGAACTTACCCCTTTGGGGAAGTTCTAACGGCCACTAGGCTGATAATGTCCAGGGTTCGCAGGAGGATAACATGTCAAAAACCGGTAAAGAAATCAGATTAAAAAGACTCATTGATGAAAAAGGGGTTTCGGTCATTTGCGCCCTTGACCACGGCATGACGTCGCCGACATTTTTACGCGGCCTTGCCGACATCAGAGCCAGAACCAGAGAGGCCATCTCCGGCGGGGCCAATGTTTTTATGCTGGGCAGAAATATGGCCAAGCTGTGCATACCGGAATTTAAAAAAGACACGTCGCTGGCTTTTATGCTTTCCGCCTCAGCCGCGATCTGCCCTGATTTTAACTGGATAACGGAGGTCGGCACGGTTGATGAGGCGCTTCGTTTCGGCGCCGACGCGGTCGTGGTTTATGTGGCCCTAAGCACTGCCAAGGACCGGGAGATGCTCAATTTCGTGGCCAGGGTGGGGGCGGACTGCGAAGCCAAGGGCATGCCGTTCATCGCCGAGGCCGAGTTTCCCACGGCCTATATGCCCCAGGACAAGCTTCATGAAAAATACGGCACCGATTATCTGACATACAGCTCGCGCGTTTGCGCCGAACTGGGGGCCGACATCGTAAAAACAAACTGGCCGGGCAGCAAAAAGGAATTTGAAAAAATCGTCAAGGCTGTTCCTGTTCCCATGGTCATTGCCGGAGGCTCCCGGGTCAGCGACTTGGATCTGCTTGTCAGAATGCAGGAAGGCATGGAAGCCGGGGCAATCGGGTGTTCGGTGGGCCGCAACATCTTTGAACACCAAAACCCGAAAGCCATGACCCAGGCGCTTAGCCGCGTCATCCGGGAAAAGTGGTCCGCCAAAGACTCGTTTGCCGAGCTCAGTGAGGTGTTGAAAAAGCCGTCCCGCAGTGCCGCGGTAAAAACACCGGTCGCATCATAACAACCCAGGTTCGGGGTGAACCAGCCGCGTCTTCGTTACGATCCTGCCAGGATCGAAGAGCTTAACCGCCTCATACAGGCCGCGCCCGAAGCGAAAAGTTTCGAGCCGATCACCCTTAAAACATTCCTGGCCGGCCAAGGCGCGGTTTTAAAAATCCCCGGTCTTCTTGACACAATCTCCGCTGGCAGGGCTAAAACCGCTCTGGTTGTTTCGGACGAAACGCCCATCAATCTGGGGCCGGCCCTTCTCAGGGACTTCATTTTAAATGTGTTTCGGGAAAGCAACCGGACCGCCGAATGCCTGATTCTTAAGGCGGATGATACCGGCCTGCTTCACGCGGATATGGGAGCAGTGTCGCAGATCAAGGCCAGGCTTGAAACAGGGACAGGAGTGGTCGCTTTGGGCGGCGGCACGATCGCCGACATCAGTAAATATGCGGTTTTTCTAAAAAGGCAGGAAGGCGCCCCCCCTGAAACCGTTCCCTTGCTTGTCTGTCAGACCGCCACCTCAGGAAGCGCCTTCGGCTCCAACCAATCGGTTATTTTCAAAGACGGAGTCAAACGCACTTTACATTCGGCATATCCCGACGCCGTAGTGGCGGACAGCAATATCATTGCCGGGGGCCCGCGCCGGCTTAACGCCTCGGGCCTTGGCGACATGACCGGCATCCTTGTGTCCAATCTTGACTGGCACATGAGCCATGTCCTGGGCATGAGCAGCGGTTATAGCGGGACACTCGTGGACATCATGATTGAATCCGGCCGCGCTGTTTTGGAGATCGGCCCGCAGGTCGGGGCCATGTCTGCCGAAGGCCTTGAAACCTTGGGAAAAATTTTGACACTGATGGGCATTGTCTCCTCATTGGGCTATGGCACGGCTCCTATTTCCGGCTTTGAGCACATGATTTCGCACGCCCTGGACATGCAGGGGCTGGCCCTTGGACGCAAACTTTCTTTGCACGGGGCCCAGGTCGGGCTTGGCACAGCCTATGCCGGCGCTGCGTACCGCCTTTTTGTCCGGGAATTTACGCCGAACCGGCTTGACTTGGACCGCTGTTATCCCGGCGATGAGGAAAGCCGGCGCGACATCGAGGTTCGGTTTTCCCCTTTTGACCGCGAGGGCAAAATAGTCAAGGAGATTTGGGATCATTACCGCGAAAAACTTGTCTTATGGAGAAAGCAAAGGCCGCTTTTTGAAAAGCTTCTCCATGACTGGGACTAGCCCGGAGGCCCGCGCGACGCCATTTTTTCATGACTTGCGCCGCCGGAAAAAGTCATTGCGGCCCTTGCCTCATCAGGCAATCCGGTTTTACCAGAACACCTGAACCCGGCGGTCCCGTCGGAACAGATGCGCTTCGCCTTTTTGAACGCCAGGTTCATGAGAAACAGATTTATCATATCCGATATCATGGGATTTGCCGGCCTCTTAAATGACGAATTTTGGCAAAGGGTTGACACCGAGGTCCGGCGAATTCTGGCAGGGGTGGGGTCATTGCCGGTTCCCGCGGGCAAGTGACAAATGAAGACGGCCAGGGCCTCTGGCCCCAACTCCGGCCCCGAAGCTCGTCGCGTCCCGCTGGGACTCCAAACGTCCCTGAGCTCCGCGAAGGGGCTGCGGAGCGGGACCTGACCCCATCCCCCCTTAATCCTTACCGCGGCCACCAAATCAAAATTTTAGCGGCAACCTGGACCGCGTACGCAGGCCTTTATTTTTGCCGGAAAACCTTTTATGTCGTCAAAGCTGATTTAGCCGGCGCCCTTAATATCGGCGTTGTTTCCCTGGCTCACCTAGGCACAGCCTACCTGGCCGCGTACATGGTCGGGCAATTCACCAGCGCCTACCTGGGCAGGATAACAGGAGCCAAGCGCCTGCTTCTTCTGGGAATGGGGCTGTCCATTGTTTGCAATATCGTTTTTGGCCTGTCTAATTATTATTGGCCCGTGATGATTTTCATGATTCTCAACGGCTTGACCCAGGGCATGGGCTGGCCAAGCTGTATCGGCAGTCTTGCCTTTTGGTTTCAGCGCCGCCAGCGCGGAAGCATTTTGGGCGTATGGAGCACCTGCTATCAGATCGGCGGGGTGGTTTCCGTGCTCCTGGCTTCTTATTTATTGGGTTTAGCCGGCTGGCGCTGGGCGTTTTTTGGGGGCGTTTCCGTTTTAACGGTGGTCTGGTTTTTCGTTTTATGGGCCCACCCAGGCCGGCCCCAAGACGTGGGCCTTTCCCCCATCACCGATGAGCCGGATCCCCAAGCCGGGGAGTCTGAAAAAATCGGCGCGGGCCATGGTTTGGGATGGGACAGAAAGGTTGTCCTGACAATCATCAACATGGGCGTCATT
>JACQWW010000147.1 GCA_016209025.1 Elusimicrobiota bacterium
AGACAATAAATAAGGTGAAACAAACACTAAATACAGAACTTAACATACTAGGGATTGTGTTTACCATGTTCGATGCAAGGCTTCAGCTCGGCAAAGCAGTTATGAAAGAAGTAAAGGATCATTTCCCTGGCCGGCTTTTTGACACGGTTATTCCGCGCAGTGTCCGCCTGGCTGAGGCGCCTAGTTTTTCTTTGCCGATTCATGCTTATGCGCCGGAATCATCCGGAACTCATGCATATACTAGCCTGGCCAATGAATTTTTAGCCAGGATGTCGAATAATATACCCAATAAATTGCAAACGGCAGGAGTAGGAGGGGGAAATGGCAGCTAGAGCTAGCCGGCTTGGCCGCGGCCTGGATGTTTTACTGCCTTCGAGGGCAGACAGCGCAAAACCGCAAAACGGGGCCGTGGAAATCCCAATTGAATCCATTGAGGCGAATCCGTTCCAGGGAAGAAAAAATTTTAATGACGCCAGGTTAAAGTCCCTGGCGGATTCCATTAAACAAATCGGGCTTCTTGAGCCGGTGCTGGTCAACAGCAAGCCTTCCGGCGGCTATGCCTTGATCGCCGGCGAGCGAAGGCTCAGGGCCGCAAAATCAGCGGGCTTAAAAACAATTCCCGCAGTCATTAAAAACATGGGCTCAAAAGACACGGCCCTGGCCGGTTTGGTTGAAAACGTCCAGCGCCAGGACTTAAATCCCCTGGAACTCGCCCGGACTTTCGAGCGCATGACAGCTGAATTCGGCATGACCCACGAAGAGATCGCCGCGTGCCTGGGTTTTTCCAGGCCCCGGGTTTCCAATCTCATCAGACTGCTCAATCTTCCGGCGGAAATCCAGGAGTATTTGATCGAGGGGCATTTGAACGAAGGCCAGGCAAGGGCCCTTTTGTCTTTCGATGACGAGGCCGAGCGCTTGAGGGTCGCCAAAGAAATCGCCCAGGGCGGCGGCTGGAGCGTCAGGGACATTGAACGAAAAAAACACCTGCGCCAAAAAGACCCGAATATCATTACGGTGGAAAAGGAAATGGAAAAATCCGCGGGCACCAGAGTGAAAATCGCCATCAACTCAAAGAAAAAATCAGGATGGGTTTCGATCTATTTCAGCGATTTGGAGCACTTTGATAGAATCCGGAAAAGACTGGAGGCTAAATAAATGCGCGGGAAGCGGGAGGCGGGAAGCGGGAAGCGTTTTGGATTTTTTGTTTTCATATTGGTTTTTTTCACGCTTCACGCTTCGCGGTTCCCGCTTCACAGCCAGCAGCCTTCTCCGCAATACATCTCTTTGCTCAAATCGCCCCAGCAGTTCGATTTGTTTGCCACGAGCGGCTGGGACGGCAATTGGTATGTGGGCTATAACTCGATGTGGATCGTTGATCTGGCCATCGCGGCCAAGCAATCGGATTATGTCCGCGCTTACATAGGCTCAAAGATGGGCCGCGCCAAAACGCAGCCTATTGCCGGCAAGCCGCCCTGGATACGCAGTCCCATTCCCTGCGACATTTACCTGGGCATTGCCTCGACGCCGGCCTGGAGGTCTTCGGACAGCTATTATTTGGTCTCATGCGAGGATCTTTCCAAAGAAGGCAGTTCCGAGGACGCGTTAAACGGGGTGGGCGAATCGCGCTGGTATTGGAGGGAAATCCCGCTTTCAAAAATCAATTGGCAGGGGAAAAACTTCCTCGCTATTTGGTCCGCCACCCCTGAAATTGTTGACGTGAGTTCCGGGCCGATTCTTGCCGCCGGCTATATCAGCGGCGGGGCAAGGGCCTGGCTTAACCGCGGCATCAGCGGGGCCCCGCCGGCCAAGCCGGAAGACTCTTTGGAAACGCCGCTGGCCGCTTTTGGTCCGGCTTTGGCCATCAAACTGGTTCCCAATCATGCGGCGCCTCCCATCAAGGTTGATCTGGTCCATTTTCAGGAAAATCCCGACGGTTATTTATGGGAAATTCAGGCCGCAGGAGCGAACATCGAGCGCATCCGGCCCGAGATTTCCGTTGACGCCAGCCAGTGGAGGGCTTTCGGCGTTTCTGTTTTTAACCCGCCTTATCAGGTTACGGTTTCGCGCGCAAGAATCATCAAAGAGGTGGAAGAGCTTCTCCCGGGCAATAAAAAACTCGATCAAGCCTACATCAGAATAACCGCCTGGGACGAGTGGGGAAACTCCGCCGGCACCGGCAATTTTTCCGTCTACGTAAAGTAGTTTGAGCGGTAAAATCTGGTGGAGGCGGCCGGAATTGAACCGGCGTCCGAAAGTCTCACCCCCGCAGCATTTACAGGCTTAGTCTTTAGTTATACGAACCGGTCCCCCTAAAGACCGGGTTGACCGGCAAGGCGCCTTGTTTCTCGGCTCCGGCTAGAGGCTGCTTGATTCACCGGGTCCCAGCCTTCTAAATGACGCCGGCTTTGAGCTAGAAGGCGTTGCTCAAACGGCGTGAGCTTTACTGCGTGTTAGGCAGCTGCCCAGGCGTACCCGACATTGTTGGCAGGTACAGTTTCGGCCGAATTTTCATCTAGCCTTCGGCCAACTAGGGCCTGAGTCCGCGCAGGATCCACTTCCGTCGAACCCTGACGCCCCCAAAATGGGGTCAGGTCTTCATTTGTCATTTGTTGTAACAAACCTTTGGCCGACTTTAAGTCGCTACTAACAAATGACAAATGAAGACCTGACCCCATTTTGTGGCCAGGAGAGGATTCGAACCTCTGAAGGGCATTGCCCGTCGGTTTTACAGACCGATGCATTTGACCACTCTACCACCTGGCCCCGGACTTTCCCAAACCCGTCATTGCGAGCCCCGCCGAAGGCGGGGCTCGCAATCTTATAAAAAGGGAGCGCTTCTTTCGTCCCGCGCTTTTCCCTTGGGGTGCTTAGATTTTACCTTTTGTCCAGGCGGCATCAAGGAATTTCTTGGCGAGTTTCTGGGGATCGTCGGATTTGACGATTTTTCTGAGCAAAAAGGCGATCTCAGGATACCTTTGATCCCCGAGGGTCAAAACTTCGTCATAGCATTGCCGTTGAATTCGTGGTATATATTTAATGGATGGTTTCTTTATTTGCCATTATTCTTGGATTAAATATCAGCCTGGCCCAAGGCCAGGAAAACGCGGATACTGCCGGACTTGCTTATGAAGAAAACTATTTCCAGGTTGACGAAAATCTTTTGGCCATTCAGGAATGGGCCGCTTCTTTCGACCCCCTGGGCTACCGCGCCCGGCGGCGTTCAGCCAGGGGCGATTTTATTTCGCGTTTCGAAACAATCGTTGACACCGGGTGTCTTCCAGGCTCAAGCTCGCGTCGTCAGACAAATCAAAACATTTTCGAACAAGACTTAGGCCGAGTATTCAGCCAAATTAAAGCTTGCCATGAGCAATATCCGGAATTGGAGGGCATTTTAAAAGACGTCGTCACCATATTAAGAAGAAGCGTTTTTGTCTGCGAAAATAATAGACGAACCTTTCAGGAACTGTTCCAGCCAACTATCGGCGCCCGTACCCAGCCCATACACAACGCCGCAACACCGACAAGGCAAGGCAGAACCTCAGGAGAGCACGCACGCGGCCGTCATCTCTATTACATAAGCTTAAGGCCCAGTCTCGAGTTTCTTAATTCCAACGCATTTCCGCCGGAGCGGACTCTGATTTATTTTCATGAGCCGCTGCATTACACCAGAGTTAATAATCTTATCGATCACAATACGGCGGCACTTATTGAGTACAGCCAAAAAGAGCCATGCAAACAAAACAAGTTCGACGATAGAATAACTTTTCTACAAACCATTTGCGGTTTTACAGGAGGAACGGGCGATGCCCAAGACCTCCTGCAAAGAATGAATACCTGCGGCCTGGAAAACGCCTGCGTAAAACCGTTGACCTATACCAATTCCGACGAATTCGATGATCCCCAAGTTGACGATATATTCGGAAACGGTTTTGCGCAAGGGGACGCTGATTATTTATGCCAAAAAATCCATGACAAAATGGCTGCCGAGGCCCAGGATCGGGCGCATTAAAGCAAAGGAGTCAAGTCTCCATTTTACTTTTAACTGCCGAACGGCCTTCCAAAATCGCCCTTTGCAACTCAGCAATCTTGCCGGCAAAGGCGGCATCGTAACGGTCCGCTCTCTTAAGGTTTGAATTTTCTTGGTTTTCGAGGCGTGGCGCTATGTTCAAGCAGAAGGCGCTGCTCGCGGTCAAGCTCTGCCCGCAGTTCCTCCTCAGAGGGGAGCACCAGTCTGTATTTAGTGGCAAAAAGCTGCTCATTGCCGCGCAACACGGAGTAACGCACGACGGAGGCGTCTTTTTGGGCGCACAGGATGATGCCGACGGTGGGATTGTCCTGCGGCCCGCGCCGCTGTTCGTCATGCATACGCACATACATGTCCATCTGGCCGATATCCTGATGGGTCAGCTCACCCGTTTTAATATCAAAAAGCACGAAGCACTTGAGAAAATAATTGTAGAAGACCAGGTCAATGTAGAAGTCCTTTGATTCCGTGCTGATGCGCTGCTGTCTGGCGACAAAAGCGAAGCCTTTGCCCAGTTCCAGCAAAAAGGGCTGCAAGTTCTCAATGAGCGCTTTCTCCAGCTTGGATTCGAGCAGTTTGCCGGTGTTCGGCAGGCCCAGGAACTCCAACAACACCGGATCATGGACGAATTCCCGCGGGGTCTGCTTTAATGCGGCGAGTTTTTTGTCCGCTTCCGCGCGTACGGACGGCCGGTCTTTGGTGGCCAGCAGGCGCTCGTAATACAGGGTGCCGACTTGACGCTCCAGGGCGCGCGAGCTCCAGTTCTGTGCCGCCGCCTCGGCCATATACCACTCCCGCGCCCGCCGATCCTCCACCCGCAAAAGGGTGCGGTAATGGGTCCAGTTTAATTCGGAACGCACTGCGTTCCAAATCGGGAGGCTCTGAAAGAACGCCCGCATGTGGCGCAGGTTGCGTTCGTCGAAGCCTTTCCCGAATTCCGCCGTCAGGCGCTCGGCCAGCCGGGGCAGCAACCGTGCGCCGTATTGGGCGCGGTCAGCGCCGCCCTGTTCAAACTCCACGATATGCCGCCCCACTTCCCAGCAGGTGCGCACTTGTACGACATCCACAGACCGCAGTGCTTGATGCCGGGCATTCTGGATCACTGTTCGCAGCTGCCAAAGCAATCTATTAAAGGTTTTCGGGGCGGCCAATGCCGCATTCTTTTTTATCGCAGATTTTCTTTTCATAGATTCCTTATGCCTTAATATTTTATCTTACGCTGTCCGCTTCCGCCGCCCCGTTTTCCCAGGTGGCATTAGGGTGCCCCATGTGCTCATGGGACTGCCCGTGCCGTGCACGGGACTGTCATTTCGGGAAGTAAATCGGGTAAAACCGGGTAAAACCGGCTCAAGGGTTTTCCGTCGAGGGAGGCTTTTTTTCGGGGTTTTCCGCGGCCGGGGCCTCTGGCCCTATCTCCGTTCCCGGAGCTCTGCGGAGCGGGGAGGGGGTTTTTCGCTTTTACAGACCGATGCCCTATGTCTTCGCATAGGACTGCTTCGCTGCATTTGACCACTCTGCCACCTGGCCCCGGACTTCCCCAAACCCGTCATTGCGAGCCCCGCCGAAGGCGGGCGCGGCAATCTTATAAAAAGGGAGCGCTTCTTTTTGTCCAGGCGGCAAGTTTTGAAATCTGAGATGACAAAATACACCCCAAATAAGGTACCCTGAGGCTTCCGTTCCCAGGGTGAGATTACTTTCCCATTCCTCGATGGCGGCTTGGCGCCAGCGCATACGATGGAGTTTTTGCCACTCTTGGATTGAGAGGCGTTTCGATGGCGTTTTTAGTTGGCTTATGTTTTCCTCCTGTGTCAACAGAATTAACAGGATTTTAACTCAACCCAATGTCGCAGGTTGAAGTGACTATTACAACTTTTAACTGCCGAGCGGCCTTCCAAAATCGCCTTTTGCAACTCAGCAATCTTGCCGGCAAAGACGGCATCGTGGATCAGCCTGACCCGAACCGAAACAAGATGGGGTCAACAAGATGAAGATGGGGCAAGGCGCGACTTGACGCAGGTTTATATTCGGCGGCCTGTTGCTTCTACGTAGATCGTCAAATGACCGCTTCCCAGCGCCCGCCCTTGTCGGGGCCGACGCGCTTTAGGCGGCCTTCCTGTTTAAGTTTCTTGATCGCTTTTTCGATGCCGGCATGACTTAATCCGAGTGATTTCACTATTTCCTGAATTGTTATTGTCGGGTTTTCCTTGACTGCACCTAATATTTTCTCCCTACTTTTCTCCCTACTTTTCTCCCTACTTTTCTCCTCAGTTTTTTTGGTAGCGGCTGCAAGGGAAAATTCCGGCGATCTACGGAAGACGGCTCTAAAGAAGCCGTTTGTGTCGAACTCTGGCTCCTTAAGCTTGGCTTGGGCCATGGCATCCTTCATGCGCTGGATGCCTGTGCCGGCCCGCTCGACTTTGTGGAGCCGCGCAAAAAGATCCGCAACAAGCTCGTTTCGCCTGATAGAGACGCCTTTGCCTAATGCCTTTTGCGGCAGGCCCTTCGGCAGACCGCCTGGATTGGTGATTTCCACCCGGTCGTCGAAAATGTCGACGCTAACCTGGGTTCCCGTAATGCCGTAATCGCGGTGCATGAGAGCGTTGACGACGGCCTCGCGCAAAGCCTCAAACGG
>JACQWW010000148.1 GCA_016209025.1 Elusimicrobiota bacterium
CTGGGGACTTGGCCGCTTACGCCGGTATGACGAAGGACATGGGCAGTTACAGCCACAACAACTGCGGCCAGCGGCCACTGTTGGCCAGATCGCGAGCTATGCGACTTATCCGGATTATCACGTGATCATTAAAAACAAATTAATTGCGGCCTTGCGCGAAATTCAGGTTCACGATCCTGCGATTGAGGGGAAAATTTTTGTGGATACGAGTCCGGTTTTGGAGCGTTCTTACGCGCGGATGGCCGGTTTGGGCTGGATTGGAAAAAACACCATGCTCATCAATAAAAACCTCGGGTCTTATTTTTTTCTAGGTGGCTTGGCGCTGAATATCGAACTGGAGCCGGACGCAGGGGAAGGGGTCAGGTCTTCATTTGTCACTTGTTACAACAAACTGCGGCCGCCATTTAGTTCCCATCAACAAGTGACAAATGAAGACCTGACCCCTTCCCCTGGTTGCGGCGCCTGCGAGCGTTGTCTTAAAGCCTGCCCGACCCAATGTCTTGCGGCTCAAAAGATGGACGCTTCCCGTTGTGTTTCATATTTGACCATTGAGAAAAAAACATTGGACATTGATCCTGATTTGGCCGCGAAAATGGGCAATTGGATATTCGGCTGCGACGTTTGCCAGCAGGTATGCCCGTATAATAAAAACGAACGAGCGATAGAGCGAAAGAGCGATAGAGCGAAAGAAAGCAAGAAAACCGATGATGGTAATTGGAAACCGAAAATTGCGGCGACAATAGAATTAAAAACAATTTTAAATTGGTCGGAGAAGGAATATCAAAACTATTTCGCCGGATTGCCTGTGCTTCGGGCCAAATGGCCGATGTTTTTAAGAAACGCGCTTATTGCCACGCAGAATTTTGACGCAAGCCCCAGCATAGGGGTCAGGTCTCAAATCTCAAGTTTTCTGCAGAAAACTTGAGATTTGAGACCTGACCCCTATGCTTCCATCTTTTGCCAGGCTTTAAAAGTATTAGCCAACAGCATAGCAATGTTCATGGGCCCCACGCCGCCCGGCACCGGACTGATGCAGGCGGCTTTATTTTTGACTCCTTCAAAATCGCAGTCTCCGGCCAGCTTGCCGTCGGCAAGACGGTTGACGCCCACATCAATGACGCAGGCGCCTTCTTTAACCATGGATTCCTTGACGAAGCGCGGTTTGCCGATGGCGGCGATGACGATATCCGCCTGCCGGATAACGTCCGCGATGTTCGGGGTTTTGGAATGGCAGAGCGTGACCGTGGCGTTATGAAGCATTAAAAGATGAGCCATGGGTTTTCCCACGATGTTGGAGCGGCCGACCACGCAGGCTAGTTTGCCTTCGGGATTAATACCGGCTGATTCGAGCATTTTCAGGACGCCCAGGGGCGTGCAAGGAATAAAACAATCCGTCAATTCAGCCGGGGTTTTGGCGTGAAAAAGTTTGCCCCAATTGGCTTTGGTAAATCCGTCAATGTCTTTGGCTTGCGGCAGAATATCTAAGATTTTCGAGGCGGACAAATGATCCGGCAGAGGCAGTTGAACCAGGATTCCATGAACCTTGGGATTTTTTCCCAGTGAATCAATAAGACTGAAAAGCTCCGCTTCTGCGGTCGTGGCGGGCAGGTGATGGTCAAAGGCCTCAATGCCTGCTTCGCGGCAGGCGGTGATTTTGTTTCTGATGTATACGATACTGCCGGGATTGCCGCCGACCAAGACCGTGGCGAGACCGGGCCGCGAATTAAAGCGGCCGGAAAGTTCCTGTATTTGGCCGGCTAATTCCCACTTGAATTTTGCGGCCAGAGCTTTGCCGTCAATAATTTCGGCCATTTTTGTTTTTCAGATATGTTTTCGTCAGCATATAAAGACCGCTTAAAACCGGAGTAGAAATACCGGCCTTTTTTCCGGCGGCCAGCACGGAGCGCATAACACAATCGAGTTCTGCCATTTTTATTTTTCTGTTTTGCGTGACGACCGCCTTTAGATCTATTTTTGAATGTGCTGCGGTAATTTGAGCGATTTCCTTAAAAGCCTGCCGGATTAAATCGCAGGCCGGGCCGCTGGCAAGAATTTCTTTACCGGTTTTTTTAAGGAGGATGGCAATCTCTCTGACAACCGCGGCATAAACCAGGTCGTTAGAAGCGCTTTTTTTGGTTTTTTTCAAATTGAGAAATAATAATAAAAATCAGCCTTCAGCCCCCCACCAGGGCCAGGCCTTCCCCCGGAAGGCCTGGCCCGGGTGGGGGAACCGAAGGATTTTCCGGGTTACCGGCGGACCATTTTCGCCCGCGACACATCTCCCTTTTTATCGAGAAAGTATAGGTATCCAGGCTGTTTTTTAACGGGATAATGGCCGTTGCCGTTGGTCGTCCAGGTCGTTTTAACCCTTTCGGATTTTCCGCCCTTTTTCCCGCCGCGGGCCATTTTGGCTCTCCAGACATGGCCGTCTTTGCCGATGTAATAAAGAAAGCCATCTTCTCTTTTGAGTCCTAGTTTTACCAGTTTTTCTGCCATTTTATCTCACCCCCTTTTAATTTTTTACGTATTTTTTGGCGCGCCGGCCTTGCGTTCAAAAAGAGGCAAATCAGCTTCTCCGGGCATGATGATTTTCTCCTGCAGCCACTTATCAGTCAAGGCTTTGTAGAACCGGTATTGCCTGCCTATTCTTGAAGCAGGGATTTTTTTGGCGCGTATCAAAGCGTAAATTTTGGATTTGCCTATGCCGAGATAGCTTGAAAGCTCTTTAATGTCCATGACCTCCGGCGCGCCGGATGGGTAGGCTATTCTTTCTGTTTTCTTTCTTTTTTTCTTTTCTTGCTTTTCTAAAGGCGCAACTTTGTTATTTTCTTCCATAATTTATTGTATTTATACATCAATTGCCAACAAAAGGCAATAGCTGCCAATAAGCAGCAGAAGAATCGAAAGTTGTTTTTGAATACGCTTCGCCCTGGGGACTAAATCCCCGTCGCGGCTAGGGCAAAATAGTTATGCCCCGCCTGAATCTACTTTCGATTCTCCCGGGCGAGTCGCCCGAATTCAAAGATTTTTGAGTATATC
>JACQWW010000133.1 GCA_016209025.1 Elusimicrobiota bacterium
CATGCGCGTCTTTTGACTGCTTTGCAGTTGGCCATCCCTTATGACCGTTATGGGAAATTTGACAATGTGGGCGGTCCGGACTATGCCTACAAGCTCAAAGACGCGGTTTCCCTCAAGCGTCATTTGCATCGGGGAATTTATCCCAATGTCAATCCTGCCGGCGCAGAGGAGATTGACGCAAATATTTTGGATGAAAAAAGCCGGGTTTGGGCCATACCGGTCAAAGAGTGTCTTGATTTTTGGGGAAACTTTGATCCGAACTCAACCTTTGACAAGCGCTATACCCAAGGCGTGCGCCAATACAATTATGCCGTATGTCTTGAGCGCTCCGGCAGATGGCGCGAGGCGATAGAGGCTTATTATGCGACGGTCGTTCATTTCCCGGCGGATATGGATCCGAACCGTAATTTTCCCGCCTTCTATACGAATTATCTCGGGGTGCGGGCTATGGATGCGGTTTATCTTTTGACCAGGCTTCATCCGGCCCAAGGCCTGCGGTATTTGGGCGGCGAAATCCGCATAGAAAATGGCTTTGATGCAAGCGAAACAAACGACATCTTGCGCATTTGGCCGGGACGTCTTGTCGAGGTTGCGCCGTCGCAGGTAAATCCGGCGCCGCAGGGCCTTGAAGGCCAGCCGATCGTCGCCAGGAAACAGTTTTCCACGAATATCGAGCTGGTGAAATATTTCAAGGGCCATTGGCAGGTTTTGGTTGACGGCAGGCCGTTTTTGGTCAAAGGGGTCCATTATATGCCGCCTCCTGACATGCCGGGACCGGCGCCCAACGGGTTTTGGAATAAGCTGAAAGATAAATTTACCGTTCAAGAAGGCGATTTTATGACTGATCCGGAAAATGCCGCGCAGTATTGGACCTCGGGCTGGACGCGGGACTTAGACGAAAGCGGCGTCCCTGATATTGAGGAGGCTTGGCTTGACGCCAATAAAAACAAGGTCAAGGATCCCGGCGAACCGGCTTTGGGGGATTTCGGATTAATGAAATTAGCCGGGGCCAATACCGCTGTTTTGAGCAATCCGCCGGAGGATACGCAAATTTTGGAAAAGATTTACGAAAAAACAGGAATATATTTCATCATCTCGGAAAGCCTTAATACCGACAGGACAATCGCGCCTGAGCCGTGGATGAGGCGGGTCAATTACGCCGATCCTGTTGAAACGCGCCGGGAGCTGGCCCGAATCAGCGAATTAGTGGAGCGGCATCGGGATAAAAATTACCTTCTTTTTTGGTCCCTGGGCGGTTACAGCGTTCATTCGCCGGAAGGCGGGACTGGCCGGGTCAACAAGAAGGCTTATTATGATTTTGCCGGAAAGGTCATCAAGCGGATCAAGGAACTCGATGCGAATCATCCGGTGGTATTTACGATCCAGGATATTTTTGATTTGCCGGCAACAGCCGTCAATCTGCGCGAAGCGGATATTCTGGGCGTCAGTTCCTGCCGGGGTTTTCACGGCTTCGGCCAAAGCATGTGGCAGGAGTTAAGGGAGCTGTGGGGAAAACCGGTTGTCATGATGGATTTCGGGGCCCCGGCATTTGCCGAAGGCGTTGACGCGAAAGAAGCGGAAAAACTTCAATCCGTGGCGCACAAAAGAGCTTGGGCCGATATTTTTTATCATCGGGCCGGCGCCGGAGGCGCCGGCCTTGCCGTCGGAGGATGCGCCTGGGAATGGAACGACGGCTGGTGGCGCGACATGAAAGACGGCGTCAGGCGGGCCGCGGTTCATGACGCGAGGGCCGGCCAAAAGGGCCCCTTTATTGACGGCAAGGATTATCCCGAATGGCACGGCCTGCTCGGGTTGGCGGACGGGCCTAAAAGCGCCGCGGTGCGCACCCCGCGCAAGGTCTATTGGATGTATTCGAGAATATGGAGAAATGAATGAGCGGAGCTAGGCATGGTCATTTGGCTCATTGAGCGGCCCAATCGGACGGCTCAAGCCCAATGTCTTGAGTTTCTCGCCAGGCGGGCCAATGCCGCGTCGCTTGAGCAAAGCCGGATTCAATGGAGAATTTTGCCGGCCGGCCGCCTTTGGTCCGAATGCGTTGATTTAGTCAAGAAGGAATCCTATCCGGCCAATCAGTATCCGAGCATTATCGAGTATCCGCTCGCCTGGCATGAATCCATCGAGTATCTCAAGATATTGGCCCAGTTCAAAAACATCACTTTTGAGACCGAGCGCTGGCTGGATTTCGGCCGGCGCGTTTTTCAGAACAATTTTTCCGCGACAGCTTTGATTCCTTCCTGCCCGGATGATCAAAAACAAAACAGCGCCGGTCAAGACAAAACCCTGCCCGGCGCCATCACATTTCCCTGGCTTATCGGACTGACCGCTCTTTTTTACCGCAAGGACGTTCTCAGGAGTTTGAATAAAACCCCGGAAGCCCTGGAAACTTACAGCGGCTGGGTTTCGGTTCTGCGCGAGGTGCGCCAGACCGGGGATTTGAATGGCCTGGATATGTCCGTCAATCTTGCCACGGCCCTTTGGTGGATTTTCAGTCACGGCGGCTTGTTTCTCGATCCTTTGAATCTCATGCCGTCTTTTCATCAGGCCGAGGCGCAAAAAGCGATTGAGGAGATGCTCGAGGCTCTTTTGCCGAATGAGGCCGAGGCGGCCTCCAACGCGGGCTGCGGCTTTGGCCTTGAAAGCGATTTTCCGGAACGCAGTTTCTGCCTGCTTTCAAGCGTGATACCAGCGGCGGTGATGGCCGGCGATCCGAGGGTCGGGTGCCTCCTGCCGCCTAAAATCACCGATCATGCCGTTATCGCCGACGAGTACGCCTTGGCGGTGACAAAGAAGGGTCTTGAGCGGCATCAGGCCGCGGTCCTAAATCTTCTTGAAACATGGCTGGGCGACGGGGAAACCTGGGTTGATGCGGCAAGGCAGAACGGGCTTTTGCCGGCCCAGACGGTTCTTTGGGAGCCTTATTTCAACGGCGTCAGCGATTCGATGGCCAGGGAAGTTTTTTACGCCGCGGTCACCCACTTGCGGTGGGTTCCCAGATCCCCGTTTTTCGCGTCCCTGACGCGCATTTTTGAGGAATCCCTGGGGCATTTGTTTTTCACGGCCAGGCGCGAAGGAACCGTTGATGCCAGGCACATTGCCGCGGACATGGCCAAGGCCGTGGCCGAATACCGGCTTATCGCCGCCCTGTACGGGCCTTATCGGCAGGATCATCAGGAAGCGGCTTCGGCTAAACCGGAGGAGGAGCAAATTGACCGCCCTCAAGCAGAGGCCGTTGAGGCGAGCCAGGTGAACGATTCAAAACAATGAACGTCAAAACCGATTCCCTTTCGCTCTACGAGCATCTTTACCGTTTGCGGCGCGAGCTTACCCCATGCGGGCTTAATGCGGCCAGGCTCATTGAGACGGCTTTGAAGTTTCTTCACCGTGAAATCGGCGTGACAAGCGCCAGTGTTTTTCTGGTGGGCGAACGCGGCGATACCTTAAAGGAGGTCCTGCGGTTGGGTCCGAGCGGGGACATTGATCCCGGCGGCCGAGAGGAGCCGCTTTCAGAGGGCTCGGCCATGTATTATCTTTTGGCGGGCGAGCAGGATGTCGAGGTGGTCAGCGCCGCATCCGGCGAAGACGGCCTCCAGACGCTTCTTGTCAATTTAAACTCCAAGAGCTGCCATCGCGATTCCCTGTCCGCAAAACCGACCATCCGATGGAATCCACGGTTTCAGGGAATCCTTGAGGTGACGTCCCACGCCTGTTTGGATAAAGCCCTCCTTCAGGGCTGTGCCGAGGAATTGGGCGAATGGCTCGGTTTGACCGTCTTAGGCGAAAGCATCCAGAGGCAATCCACCCAGATACAATCTTTCAGCGAGCTTTCATGGCTTTTTGTGACCAGCCTGAGGCTGGAGGACCGTTTGCGCCTGATCTTGGAAGGAATCCAGAAACTCTTCGGTTTCGACCGCATCCGCCTTTATTTGGTTGACGCTTCCGGTTTGGTGCTTGGGGGGGAGCTTGAGGCCGACCTGGACCGCTCTATTCAACCCATTAATTTTGAAACCTATCCGATCAATGTCGGCGAGTTCCGCGGTTTGGTGGAGATTTTATGGCAGAACCTGCGCCATGATCCCTGGGCCAGGATTTTGGAGCAGTCCTTGTCCAATCATGACAAAGTTTTATATTTGCCGCTTAAGGTCCAAAACAAGGAAATCGGGGTTTTGGTCGTGGATAATCTCATCAGCCAGGAGCCGATCTCCCAGCAGGTCAGGCATTTTCTTCAGTCTTTTGCCGGCCAGATCGCTTTGGCCGTAGATAATGCGAGGCTTTTCGCTAAGGTCGAGCAGTATTCGCTTTACGACACGCTTTCCAGCCTTCCTAACAGGCGTTATTTTGAACAGCGTTTCAATGAAGAGCTTTACCGCGCCTACCGTCACAGCCAAGGGTTTGCCTTATGCCTCATGGACCTTGATTTCTTTAAAGAGATCAACGACACCTTCGGCCATCAGATGGGCGACCGGGCTATTGAGGCGGTGGGGCAGGCTGTCAAGTCCGCGATACGGCAAAGCGATTTTGCCGCCCGCTGGGGCGGCGACGAAATCTCGATACTTTTAGGGGAAACGAACGAACAGGATGCCTGTGCCGTGGCCGGCCGCATTTTGCAGGCTATTCGGGAGATTCGGCTTATATATCCTTCTGACCCACCGAAGGAAATACGGCTGACCGCCAGCATGGGCATTGCCCTGTATCCTAAAGACGGGTCCAATTTAGAAGCTTTGATGAATAATGCGGATCAGGCTCTTTACCATATGAAGTTTCGCGGCAGGAACGGTTTTATTTTCTTTTCCCAGATTTCAGAGCCGAATTCTCAAATCGCCCAGCTAAGCCAGCCGGCAAACGGCGCCAGCCAGCTCCTTTCTTAAAGTCCGACAGGTCTGGCGAATCTGACATGCCTGACAGGTCAGAAATTCCCCGAAGGAATTTCTAAAGTCTTAAGTCTGAAGCTTGAAGTATGAAAAAAACAGGTTATTCCCTTTTCAGACTTCAGACTTCGCGCTTCAGACTTCAGAACTTACCCCTTCGGGGAAGTTCTGCTGACAGGCCGGAGAAAGCAAGCCGCTTTGCCCATATACACGCGCGTATATAGCCACCCCCCGAAAATTAAAAGCAACCCATCTTGACACTTTAATAAACAGGGGCTAAGTATTTGGTAGAGGCTAAAAAATGAAAAAAACACGTTTAAATCAATTTTTTTGGGGTAAAACAGGAAGTAAGCTGTTTAATTTTACTTTAAGATTTAGGAGGTATCGTGCCGGATAATTACGCGAGGATCAGCGAACTTGCCCAAAAGGCTTCGGTGTTGTCTTCCACGATCCGTCACTATACGGACTTGGGGCTTGTCAGGGTGGCCATGGAAACGGATGGCGGGCACCGTCTTTACGATATCGAGCCAACCCTTAAAAGAATTCAGTTTATCCAGGCTCTTTCCAAGCGCGGTTATTCCCTTGAGAAAATTAAAGCCGAGATCGAGCGCCGGGCCGAAACGCTTGTTGTTCTGCTGATTGACGACGAGCCTGAGGTTATTGACTTCATCAAATCCGCCTTTGAACTTTTTTCCGGCCAGCCTGCAAAAAAAATTCCCAAGTTCGACCTTGGCGTGGTGTCGGACGGTTTTTCCGCAGGCAAAAAAACGAGCGAGATGCTGCCGGATTTGGTCATTCTCGATCTGATGCTCCCGGGAATCAACGGTTTTAAAATCTGCAAAGCTCTGCGCGACGATTCCGAACTTAATAGAACCAAAATTTTGGCTATTACCGGCTATGACACCGAAGACAATAGGCGCGCCATCATGGAAGCCGGAGCCGATGCGTTTATGGCCAAACCATTCGGGGCCAACGAGCTCATCAAAAAACTGGAGGAGATGGGACTCTGGTGAAGACGGAATGTGGAATGTTGAATATTGAATATAGGATAAAAAAAGTTTTCTTTTTTTTGATTTTCCTACATTCTACATTCTACATTCTACATTCTACTGCTCTTTGGGCGACTGAGTTGTCCGGCGGAACGTTTCGTGAAAAAAGGGGTTACTACAGTTCGCACGGATCAACCCGTCCGGTCTCGACCAATTTCAGGACAACCGGATTTAATTCTTATAGTTCGAATTTTGCCCAGAGCTCGGCCAAGTTTAATCATCAAAGCGGATTTATTCCGTCTTATCAGTATCCGGGCCGGGTGGCGAATCTGGCCGCCTCCACCGGCGAATTTCCCGGTGAAATAGACCTGCAGTTTACGGCGCCGGGAGGCTCCGGAGATGAAGTCGCGGCCGCCGGTTATGAGGCGCACGTGTCTTCGGAGATGCCGGTCAACAATGAAACAGCCTGGGGCCAGACGGCGCGCTACGTCAATGACTGGAGCCCGTCGGCGCCGTCGAATGCGGAAAACCGTGTTTTAAGCGCCCCTCTTGAGGCCACGACTTTTTACGTGGCAGTGCGCGCTTTTGACCAAAACCATAACCAGGGTGATGTCTCCAATTCGCCATCGGGTTTTTCCCAAGGCGCTTTTGTGGAAATTTCCATTTCCGGCGCCAGTTATGATTTCGGCACATTTACCGAAGTGGGTTCTTCCGTGTCGGCTTCGGCGCCGGTTATTTGGAATGATGGGAATACGATTCTTAAATATTCCCTCAAGGCCGCCACCTCGACCGCCGGCACGCCGTGGACTTTGGGAGCGGCCCAGGGCATTGACACGGCGGTCATTCAGGGAGCTTTTCATCCGGCCAGGCCGGCCCCTGAAAATTTCGGCGCCGAAGATGCGGTGCTCGGTTTTGAGCAGTTTTCGCAAACGCCGGCTCAGGGCGGCCGCTATACGATTGACGGAAGCCAGCTCGGCGTTGAGGTCGGGACGGGAACCGTCCGGAATCTTTGGCTTCGTTTTCTGACGCCTTTGTCCACCTCAACGACGGATCAACAGGATATTACCATGACGGTAACGGCAGAGAGGCAATAATGAAGACAGAATATAGAATGTTGAATATTGAATATAGGATAAA
>JACQWW010000134.1 GCA_016209025.1 Elusimicrobiota bacterium
GATTCCGCGTCCGCCCCGCTCGACAGAGTCTCGGGGACGGAGTTGCGGCCAGAGGCCGCGGCCGATGTTTTCGGCGCGCCTGAGACGCAAGAGGCGAATGATTTGGAAGGAGTGGCGCTTTAAACAATGCCGGAGGAAAAGCTGAAAACACCGGACGCTGCGGCGGCGCCCCAGGCGCCTCGCCCGGCCGGCGAAGGGCCTCCTCGGCCGGGCCGGGGGTACCAGCCGCGCGGCCGGGAAGGCGGATTTCGCCGGGGCGGACGATTCGGCCCGGGCCGCGACCCGAGAGCCAAGAAGGCCTGCCGGCTGTGCATTGAGAAAAAGCAATCCGTTGATTACAAAGACATCGCCTTTATTCGAAACTACACGACGGAACGCGGAAAAATTTTGAGCGGCCGCATAACCGGCGCCTGCGCCGGGCACCAGCGCAAAATCCGGCTGGCTATCCACCGGGCCCGCGCCATGGCTTTGATGCCTTTCGCGGTCCGCTGACCATGAAAATAATCATTGACAAGGACACGTCCGGTCTGGGCAAAGCCGGCGACGTTAAAAACGTAGCCGACGGGTTCGCGCGCAATTATCTTTTGCCCAAGCGCCTGGCGGTTGTTTACAGCGAAGGGGCGGCGCGCTCGTTCGAACTGAAAAAGGCGGCCGGGGCCAAAAAGTTCGCCAAAGAAGCCAAGGAGGCTCTTGCCCTTAAATCAAAAATTGAAAAAATCGAGATGTCGTTTCCGGTCCTGGTGGATGAGAAAGGCGAACTCTACGGCTCGGTCGGCAAAGGCCAAATTTTAAAAATGCTGCGCAATAAAGGAATCGCCTTCAACCGCGCGATTCAATTGACTCTTGATGCGCCGCTTAAAGCCGTAGGAGTTTTTACCGTGCCCTTGAAGCTCCATCCTGATGTCACCGCCGACCTTCGCGTCACCGTGGTGCGGTCCGAGCCCGCGGCCCAGTAAACCAAAACTTGCCCTTTGGGCAAATTTTGAAGTCTGAAGTATGAAGCCTGAAAAAAGTAAGTCTGAAGCGCGAAGTCTGAAATAAAAAAGAACATCATTTTTTTCAGACTTCAGACCTTAGACTTCAGACTTAAAATTCATACTTCAAGCTTTAGACTTAAGACTTCAGAAATTCCTTTGGGAATTTCTGGCCTGAGAGGTAATTTATGCCTGAAACAATAATTTCTTCGCCGCCGCATCTTAAAACCGGCCTCCCGCGCGCCCCCGAAGCGGAAAAGGCCTGCCTGGGAGCTTTGATCCTGGACTCCGACGGCTTGTCGAAAATCGAAGGCATCCTGGAAGACAAGGATTTTTTTGAAGAACTTCACCGGCGCATTCACCGCAGCATCAAACGTCTATTTACCACGGGCCGCTCGATAGACCTGGTCACCCTTCATAACGAAATTCAAGCCGATCCCATGTACCAGGGCGCCGGAGGAATGGCCTACTTGACCGATTTGATGGAAAAAGTCGGCACCCAGGCCCATTTGGCCGATTATGCGAGGATCGTCAGGGAAAAAGCCATGGTGCGCGAGCTTTTGCGCACGACCGCGGAAATAGAGGAGGAATGTTATCGGGAGGAAAACCGGATAGGGACATTGAGGCCGAATGCCGGCGCCAAAGAGCTTTTGGAAAAAGCCGAAGCTAAAATCTTCCGCTTGGCCCAGGAAAGGGCGGTGGGCGGTTTCGTTAAAATGAGCGATCTTGTCCATCCGTTGATGCAAAGTCTGGAGCGCCAGAAAACGACCCATCTTACCGGCCTGGCCACCGGATTCGCCAAGTTGGATGAATTCACCTCGGGCCTGCAAAAATCGGATTTCATCATCATCGGGGCGCGTCCCAACCAAGGTAAAACCGCCCTGGCCCTTAACCTTGCGGCCTACACCGGCTTGACCCTCAAACAGCCGGTGGCTATTTTTTCCCTGGAAATGACCAAGCCGGCCATCACCCAGCGCATGCTCTGCGCCGAAGCCGGGGTTGACGCGCATGATTTAAGGCGCGGTTTTTTGAAGCGCGAGCGCTACCGTGACCTGACGAACGCGGCCAGCCGGCTTTTGGAATCGGATATTTTCATTGACGACACATCGAGCCTGACCTGCCTTGAGGTGCGCTCGCGGGCCAGGCGCCTGGTTTCCAGCCTGCGGGCCCAAGGCAAAGAACTTTCGCTGGTCATCATTGATTATCTCCAGCTTTTGCGGTCAAGCGAAAAAATGGAAAACCGCCAGCAGGAGGTTTCGGAAATCTCCAGAAGCCTCAAAGCCTTGGCCCGCGACTTGGAAGTTCCCCTGGTGGCCCTTTCCCAGTTTTCCCGGCGGCCCGAAGAAAGGGACCGCAGCGGCCGGCCCCAGCTTTCGGATTTGAGGGAGTCCGGATCGCTCGAGCAGGACGCTGATTTGGTCTTGATGATTCATCGGCCGAATTTCAACAAACAGAACGCCACGCCCCAAGAGCGCGCCCAGACCGATCTTATTATCGGCAAGCAGAGAAACGGCCCGTCAGGCGTGACGGTTTCCTTGACTTTTCTCGATTATTGCACGCGCTTCGTGGAGCCGGCCCCGGACACTTACGGCTCTGAAGAGGCATCGGAAACAGTCGGGGAAGGATAATCCTGTGGGCTATCGCCCAACTTGGCTGGAAATTGATCTGGCGGCGGTCAGCCGAAACCTTGACCGTTTAAAAAGCCGCCTAAAATCGTCAAGAACAGCCATTCTGGCCGTCCCGCTCCGCAGAGCTTCGGGGACGGAGTTAAAACCAGAGGTTTTGGCCGTTGTCAAAGCCAATGGTTACGGCCACGGGGCCGGGCCGGTGGCGGGCCATTTATACCGTTTGGGCGTGCGCTGGTTCGGGGTCAGCTCAATTGAGGAAGGCATATCCTTAAGAAGCCAAGGCATCCAAGGCAGAATCCTGATTTTGGGCAGCTCATTTCCCTTCGACGCATCTTTTCAAGCCGCGGCCAAGTATCGTTTGGCGCTTACCATCTCGAGCGCAGAAGCAGGCCGCCGGCTCTGCTGTTTTGCGGCCAAGCGCAACACGCCCATATCCGGGCATATAAAAATGGAAACCGGCATGCAAAGGATCGGGGCCCGGCCCGAAACCTGCCTTCAAATCGGACGTTTGCTCAAGGAATGTCCCAAAATCAAAATAGAAGGAGTGTACACCCATTTTGCCGATGCCCGGGACAGGGCCTTCAGCACCGGACAGCTGGTTTGCTTTAAGCGGGGACTTGTCCTTCTCAGGGAAAACGGAATTTATCCCCAATATATACATGCGGCCAATTCTGCGGCTAGCCTGCGCTATCCGGAGTCGCATTTTGACCTTATCCGGCCGGGGCTTGCCCTTTACGGCGGGATGCCAGGTTTTGAGCCGGCCGCCAGCCTTAAGACTAAGATCGTCTTTTTGAAGAAAGTTCCGGCCGGCACGCCGGTCAGCTACCAGAGGCTCTTTACGACGCAAAGAGAGAGCCTCCTGGCAACCCTGCCGGTCGGCTATGGAGACGGCCTGCCGATTGGGGCCTGGCGGCGCGGCCATGTCTTAATAAAAGGAAAAAAAGCGCCTATCGCGGGCCTTATCACTATGGACATGACTATGGCGGACGTCACCGGCATTGCCGGCGCGGGCGTGGGCGACGAGGCCGTTGTCATCGGCGCATCCGGCCGGCAGACTATAACGCCGAACGACTGGTCCGCCTGGGCCAGGATGAGCGTCTATCAGCTTCTTTGCGGTTTCGGAACTCCAAGGCTCCCGAAAGTATACAGATGCGCTAAAATCTAAATATGCCTGGATATATAAAGGAACGCTGGTTTAAAATCATCGAGACAACAGGCGACGTCACGCTTTTGGTGGGCGACCTTTTAAAATCAATAGTGCGCGACAAGGTTGATTTGAACCTTTTTTTAGCCCAGGCCGGCCGCATCGGCGTGGATTCTTTGCCGGTGGTGGGTGTAACCAGCCTTTTTGTCGGCATGGTCCTGGCCCTCCAGAGCGGCTATTCATTTAAAAACGTCTTTAATGAGCCGCTTTTTGTGGGAACCGTGGTCGGCTATTCCATTTTCAAGGAGTTGGGGCCGGTCCTGACGGCCATCGTGGTGGCGGGAAGGATAGGCGCTTCCATTGCCGCGGAACTCGGCACCATGAAAGTCACCGAACAGATTGACGCCCTTTATACCCTGGGGACCAATCCTATCCGGTATCTCGGGGTGCCGCGGTTTTTAGGGGCTTTTCTGATGCTGCCGGTCCTGACCGTTTATGCCGACTTTATCGGCATCTTCGGCGGCTGGATGATTTCCACTTGGAAGCTCGGCATACCTTCAATGACATACCTGGATGAAATTTACGGCATGGATTTCGATGTTATCCTTCACGGCGTTTTTAAGACATTCGTTTTTGCCGGCATTGTCGCCACCACGGCCTGTTACGTCGGTTTTCGCACTTACGGAGGCGCCGAGGGCGTGGGCCGCTCCACGACTAAGGCCGTGGTCGTTTCGATGGTGATGATTTTGATTTCCGACTATTTTTTATCGGCGTTTTTAGTCGCCTTCGGGATCGGCTGATGGCGATACAGCTTTGCAATCTCTATAAAAACTTCGGGCCGAACAAGGTCCTGCAGGGCATGAGCCTGGATATTCAAGACGGGGAAACCATGACCATCATCGGAGGATCAGGCTGCGGCAAGAGCGTGTGCTTAAAACATATAGTCGGGCTTTTAAAGCCGGACAAAGGCGAAGTGATCGTGGACGGCATCAACATCACCGCGGCTGAAGACGAAGAAGATCTCTTTGCCGTGCAAAATAAATTCGGCTTTTTGTTTCAGGGGGCCGCGCTTTTCGATTCACTGAGCGTCGGCGACAACGTCGCCTTCGGACTGCGCAATCTCAAAAAAGACGTGGGCGATTCCCAAGCCCGGCGGATCGCGCGGGAAAAACTGGCTTTAGTGGGCTTGCACGACGTTGATCATTTAAAGCCGGCTGAGCTCTCCGGCGGCATGAAAAAAAGAGTGGGTTTGGCCCGGGCCATCGCCCATGAGCCCAAATACATCATTTACGACGAACCGACCACCGGTTTGGACCCGATTACCTCCGATGTGATCAATGAGCTGATCATTGATCTGCAAAAAAAACTCTCCGTGACCTCGATCGCGGTCACTCACGACATGGTTTCCGCGTATAAGATTTCCAACCGCATCGCCATGTTGTATGAAGGAAAAATCATCGAGGTCGGGACAACCCAGCAGATCAAAACTACGGGCAATCCTTATGTCAGGCAGTTCGTGACCGGTTCCAGCCAGGGCCCGATTAAAGTTAAATTAAGAGAATGGGAGTAAAACGATCATGGATAAAAAATTTCGCGTAGGACTGTTTGTTCTGGCGGCTGCCGGCCTCTTGTCGGTCGGCATCATCAAATTGGGCGACGTTACTTTTGAACGGACGTACACCGTCTATGTTTATTTCGACGACATCGCCGGCATGGCGGAAAAATCCCCGGTTAAAATCGCCGGCGTGGAAGTGGGCAAGGTCAAAGCCGTCACTCTCGAGCAGGGCAAAGCCTGCGCCAGGCTTTCCATCAGCCGGGGCGTGACGCTTTACCGCGATGCCAGGGCCAGGGTCACCTCCACGAGCATCATCGGCACGAAATACCTTGATTTATCGCCGGGCAGCCCATCCCAGGAGCCCCTCAAAGACGGCGACGCTTTCACCGGCATTTCGGTTTTAGGAATGGAAGAATCCATTGCCAAGGCTTTGGAAAGCGTCAAGGGCCTGACCGAATCGGTCCGCGGACCGCGCGACGATCTGGGACGCAATTTGAATGCCATGGTGGCCAATTTGAACGCGGTGACGGTTTCCTTCAAAGAAATCATGGACGATAGAAAAATGGATATTTCCGCCTCCCTTCTTGCGGTGCGCCATATCACGGCCGGCTTGGCGGAGATTTTGGACAAAGCGGACAGAATTTTGGCCAGGGTGGAAAAAGGGGAAGGCGCGGCCGGGGCCATTTTGACCGATGCCAAGGTGGGCGAAGACATCAAAGCATCCTCAGCCCATCTAAGGGAGGCTTCCGGCGGGGCCGCGGAAATGTTCGGCCGCTTCAACCGCTTCAGGGCTTTTTGGGATTACCGTTACCGCTACGACGCCGATGCTTCCCAGGGAAGGTCCGATTTCGGCATGAAACTTTCTCCCCGGCCCACCAGATATTATTTCGCGGGCGTGTCCAATCTCGGCGACAAAAGCACGTCGGTCAAGGAAAAGGATTTTGAAAAGAAAAACACCTTCAACATCGGCATGGGCAAGGAATTTTTTCCCTGGCTCGATCTCTACGCCGGCATCATCCGCTCGGAAGGAGGCTTCGGAGCGCGGATAAAACCCTTCGCCTATGTCCCTTATGCGGACCGCCTTACCCTTGAAGCCGAGGCTTATGCTTTCGGCCGGGACACGACCTTCAACAACAAAAGACTGCGCGGCGCCAACTACAACCTCGGCATCAGCGCCGAGGTTTTTCCCTGGCTCAGGCTGGTGGGCCGGGGCGAAGACTTAAATCAAACCAAGCATTTCCAAGGAGGCATGAACATAGCCTTCGAAGACAAAGACATCGCCTATTTACTCGGGCTGATTACCGCCACCCGGTAAAGTAAAAAAGTTGATAAGTTTATAAGTTGATAAGAGAGGCAAAAAATGAATAGCTTCACGGCTTTGTCCAACTTATCAACTTATCAACTTATCAACTTATCAACTACTTATGCAGACAAAAACGATTTTTAGGTGCGGCCAATGCGGCCGCGAAACAAGCCAATGGCTCGGACAATGCCCGTCATGCGAAAACTGGAATAGTTTCGCCCCGGTAGAAGCGGATATGGCCGCAAGCGGCAGCCGCCGGGTGATGCAGGCGGCTAAAGCGCGCCGGCAAGCCTTGAGCGTCCTGGCCTTTACCGAAAGGGCGGACAGCAAAAAAACTTTGAGCCGGTGGAAGACCGGCTTCGGCCAGATCGATCAATGCCTGGGCGGCGGCATTATAGAAGGCTCGCTTGTTTTAATAGGCGGGGCCCCGGGCATAGGCAAATCCACCCTTGCAGGCCAAATGGCCGGGGCATGGGCCGGCCAAAGAGCCGCGGTCTTTTACGCCAGCGGCGAAGAAGATCTCAGTCAAATCGCTTTGCGCCTTGAGCGCCTGGGAGTCGCCAAATCCGAATGTTTGTTTTTGGGAAGCTCCCTGACGCTCGAGGATATCCTCTGGAAAGCCGAGGAGCTTAAGCCCCGTTTTTTGGTGATTGATTCCATTCAAACGGTGCCGGCGGAAAGCCTTGACTATCCAGCCGGCAGCCCGGCTTTGATACGTTCGATCGCGGGACGATTGATGGCTCTTGCCAAAAAGAAAGGCGTAGCCGTCGTTTTGCTGGGTCATGTCACTAAAGAAGGGCATTTGGCCGGCCCCAAACATTTGGAACATATGGTTGACGTGGTGCTCCAGATGGAAAAGCCGAGAGCCGAGGAATACCGCATTGTCCGGGTGATGAAAAACCGTTTCGGCCCGGCCGGCGTCCTGGCGGTTCTGGAAATGCAGGCCAAGGGCTTGAGCGAGGTGACCGATCCTTCGGCCAGCTTCATCTCCGAGGATTGGCGCCGCAGGCTTCAGGGCGAATCGCGCCGCATCGGGCTGGCAAGCTCGTTCGCTCTCGACTCGGGCCAGGCTTTTTTGATCCAGGCGGAGGCCTTGATCGGCAAAAAAAAGCTCAGTCCCGGCCGCCGGGCCGCCCTGGGCATTGATTCGAGCCGTCTGCAAATTTTAATCGCGGTCATGGAGCGCTGTCTGGGCATATCCCTGGAGGCCAATGACGTCTTTTTGTCTTTGGTCGGCGGAATCAAGGTGCGCGACCCAGGAGTTGACCTTGCCCTGCTTATGGCCATGGGATCGGTGATCACCGAGGCCGCGGTTGCCACGGACGCGGCTTTTTTGGGAGAAGTGTCGCTCTCCGGCGATGTCTTGCCTGCCAGGGACATGGAGTTGAGAGTCCGCCAGGCCAAGGCCCTGGGCTTTTCCAAAATTTACCATGCCCGCGAAGGTTTATGGCGAGTCAATGATTTTTTATCGGAACTTAAAAAAACAAACGAGAAACAAAAAACGTAAAATTTTTTGCTTCTTTACTCTTTTGCTTTTACCTATTACACTTAGCTAAGAAATACAGAGGAGGTCACAACTTCCCCAAGCCGTCATTGCGAGGGCCCGAAGGGCCCGTGGCAATCTCATATAAGGGGAACACTTTTTTTGAGATTGCTTCGCCCGAGGCTCGCAATGACAGAATGGGGAAGTTCTGCCCACTTGAGAACTCTTTATTATTGAGATAAATTAACTCATTAAAGGAGGGGAATGCCCATGGCCGCTGAAACGAATATTGACCAGTGCAAGATCGTGACCGTTACCGGCCCCAAAGAGGGGGTCGGCAAAACCATTTTGGCCCTGAATTTGGCCAACCTTCGCGCGGCCCAGACCGGCCGCGGCGTTGTCTTGATCGAGGCCGATCCCTTATGCCGTGAGGCGCTTTTATCGTGGATGGGCATCACCCAGCTAAGCGCCGTTCCCACCTTAAAGAGCCTGGTTGATTTTTATGCGCGCGCCGGCGGCGGACCCAAGGCGGTGGATATGGTGCGCGGCAAGATTCTTTTCGCCAGGGCCGGGGTCGCGGCCGTGCCTTTGGGATTTCAGCCCAAGGAAGTGCTGGGTAATTTCGATCCCCAGCACCTTAATAATTTTTTGCGCGGCCTGGGCCGTTGCTACGACATTGTCATTGATTCGGAATGCGCCTACGCTTTTTTGCCTTTCGCCTTGGAAATTTCCGACTGGGTTTACTGGGTCATCCTGCCTCAGCGCCAATGCATGACCGCGACCATCGGCGTTTTTGAGGATTTAAAGGTGGAGCATTTCCCTTTGGACAGAATCGAGGTGGTGGTCAATCAATACAATCTGCCCGGGGCCATGCAGATTCCGGAAATCGAGCGGTATCTTTATGCCTATAACAAAAAAGTGAAGTTCAGGCTTCCTTGGGAAGACGAAATACCCCAGGCCGCCAACACCGGCGGTTATCTCCTCACCAACAATGCCGGCAGCGAATGGGCCAAGGTTTTACGGTTCGTGGCCAACCAGATCCGCGACATCAAACCTAAAAGCGCGGGTGGAAATTTCGCCGACCTTTTGCGTTATCTTGGGACGAACAACGGTTTTTGGAAGCTTGACGGCGCAGGCGCGGCCGGCGCGCCGGCTGCCAAGCCGGACGCCGCGGCCCCGGCCCAGCCTGCTGCCGGCCAGGTCGAGATGGCCGCTTTTCAAATGAGCGCCGATCCTAAATGGAACAAGCTCAAAGAGGAAATCCACGGCAAAGTGGTCATGGAAATGGCTGTGGTCAAAACAGCCGGCGAGGCTCAAAGAAGACAGCGCGTCGAGCAGATCGTCAACAGCGAGCTCGACAAACGGCCGGAAACGGAACTGACGCGCGAGCAAAGGGAAAAATTCGTCACCGAGCTCATGGACGATATTATGGGTTTGGGGCCTCTTGAGGTTATTTTGCGCGACCCAAAAATTACGGAAATCATGGTCAACGCCCATGACAAAATTTATATCGAGATGAAGGGCAAGCTCACTATGATTCCGGTCAGATTCAGAAGCGACGATCAGTTAATCGAGGTGATCCGTAAAATCGTGGCGCCCTTAGGCAGAAGAGTTGACGAGAGTTCGCCCTTGGTTGACGCCCGCTTGAAAGACGGCTCCCGCGTCAACGCGGTCATCCCTCCTTTGGCTGTTTCCGGGCCGACCTTGACCATCCGGCGTTTTTCCGCCAAGCCCCTTACTTACGATCAGTTGATTGCCATGGGCGCTCTGACGAAAGAGGTGGTGGACTTTACGAAAGCCTGCGTTTTTATCGCCAAAAATGTCGTCATTTCAGGCGGAACCGGCAGCGGGAAAACGACGTTTCTTAATATGTGTTCTTCGTTCATTCCCGAGGATGACCGTATCCTGACTATTGAGGACGTGGCAGAGTTGCGGCTTCAGCAGCCCCACTGGGTGCGTTTGGAGACAAGGCCGCCCAATATCGAGGGCAAGGGCGAGGTGGCTATTCGCGATCTGGTAAAAAGCGCCCTGCGTATGCGTCCCGACCGGATCGTGGTCGGCGAGTGCCGCGGCGGGGAGGCGATAGACATGCTCCAGGCCATGAACACGGGCCACGACGGGTCAATGACCACTATTCACGCCAATACGCCGCGCGACGCCTTAAATCGCGTTGAAACCATGTGCTTGATGAGCGGCATGGACCTTCCTGTATGGGTTTTACGCGAGATGATTGCAAGCGCCATTCATATCATTTGCCAGCTCTCGCGCCTTGAAGACGGCTCCCGAAGAATTACTTCCGTTACGGAGATCATCGGCCGCGACGATAAGGGGGTCAACACCCAGGAAATTTTTAAGTTCGTCCAGACCGGGATAAGCCCCGAAGGAAAAGTCATCGGTTATCATACGGCTACCGGCGTTATTCCTAATGTCTATAAGACCTTTGTCTCCCACGGCGTTGATATTCCCAAGGAGATATTTACGCCAAAGGAGCCCGCCAAAGAAGAAGAGCAGACCCCTGTCCCGGCGCCGCCCCAGCCTGCCGCGCCTGCGGCCTAGTGAAAGGGAATGAGGGATCAAGGGATCAAGGGATCAAGGGATCAAGGGATTATCTTCTTGTTTCCTCGTTCCCTTGTTCCCTTATCCCTTGTTCCCTTATTCCCTTTATTTATTTTCGCTCAAGAAGCAAAGAAGGACGAAGCAAAGGCGCCGGCCGCCATCTGCCTGACCCAAGGCCCATGCTGCAAGCAGAATGATTTAAACAAACGTGTGGAATGCTTGGCCGGTGACCGGTTGAAAAAAGCGACGGACCCTGTTGCCAAAATATGGGTCGAGGCCAATGCGGCTCTCTCCGACATCTACTATGCCGAAATGATTGACAAAAGCGCTGATCCGAACGTGAAAAATCTTTGGCAAAACGCTTTCGGCTTGCTTTACAAATCCATGGACATCATGAAAAAAGGGACTTACCCCTCCCAAGGCATCGGCGGGGAAGGCGTTGACATCGCCACCCTTCTGCCTTATTACACGGAAACCCAGGGACAGCTCAGAAACGCCCTTGACGCGCTTTATACCACCCAGGGCATCGCCAGTTCTTTAGACGGCCGGGGCCGCCGGGTTTTTCCCCAGCTTGAGCTTCTTTATCAGCAGCTTGAGAAAATCCGCATTGCCTCTTCGCGCAAGGATGTTTATTCCTACGAGCAGGCCCTTGACGGATTTTGCCGGATGAGCCGGGTCGTTTGGCTGACGCTTTGCGACGCGGCGCCGGTGAAATATTCCGAAGTGGTCGGCGCTTACCCGGCGATGAAAAAACAAACCGAAGCCCTGATCAGGTCGGGCGTCAAATTTGTCTTCACCTTTTCAATCGGCATTTTAGTGGCGGTTTTTTTCTTTATGCGCATGCCCAGGATCGGGGCCCAGGATATTTTAGAGAGATCGTTCGAGCGCTTGAGCACGCGGGCCAAGAGCTTGGCCAATGAATACAACCGGCAGTTTTTGGGCGTGGGGGCCGGATGGCTTCTTTACGGTCCCATGATCGTTTCCGTCATTTTCGGGCTTTTAACCATGAGCATTCTTGTTTTTGCTTTGGCCGCTTTCGTCTTCGTTTATCTTTTGCCGACCGAGGGCCTTAAATTCATCAAGGAGCGGCGGCGGCTCAAAATCGAATCCCAGCTCCTGGATTCTTTGATTTTGCTTTCCGACGCCATGAAATCCGGCTTGGATTTGGCGCAGGGTTTAGAGCTCGCCGTTCATGAAATGGTGCCGCCCATCTCTGAGGAATTCGATTTGATGCTCAAGAACTATAAATTAGGCATGTCTTTCGATGAGGCCCTGAAGACTTTCGATCGAAGGGTTGACAGCGACTTGGTCAGTTATGTGGTGCGCGCGATCATGATCCAGCGCCAGACAGGGGGAAATCTCACCAAGATTTTCGACCGCATCGTTGACACCATCCGCGAAGAAGGCAAGCTTAAAGATAAAATCAACGCCCTCACCGCCGGCCCACGGATGCAGTCCATCGTCATCAGCATCATCCCCTGGGGAATGCTCATGGTTCTTTATTTTTTTCAGCCCGAGGCCGTGGGCAGTTTTTTTACCTCGATGGCGGGCATTGTCATTATTCTGCTTTGCGTTTTCTGGCAGACAATCGGCCTGATTGTCATTCGTAAACTGGCGAAAATAGAAGTCTGATGAATCCAGGAACGATCATCCTTTACATCGTCAGCATCGCGGGCGGGGTGGCTTACATGGCGTTTCAGAGCCGGTGTTTTAAGCCGCTTTGTTTGTTGACCTATATTTGCATGGCCGCAGGGATGCTGGCTGTTTATAGTTTTGCCGAGGCGCTTATCGGCGCCTTCGGGCCCAAAAAAGACGCGCCCGGTCTTGATTTTGCCGCGGGCCGCCACCACCAAGAAGCCGGCGGCGAACAAGAATTTGCCGCAGCCGGGCCGGCTGATACGTCTTTCTTGAGCCGGATCAATAAAACCATTCTGGCCAATCCCTGGATCACTCAGTTTCTTGAGCGTGATTATTACGGCTTGGCCCAGAGAAAAGACATGGAACCCCGGACCATGCTGGTCCGCATGGAAAAATACGGCGCGGTCGGGGCCGTGGGCCTCACCGTTGCGACTATGGCTTTGGGCCTGAGGTTTAATCCTGGGCTGAGCATGGTCGGATTTGTCGGGGGATTTTTTCTGCCCCATTTGAATGCCAGAAAAGCCATTGGCTTAAGGCACAGAAAGGCCTTGATGAATTTGCCGAGTTTTGTTGATTTACTGGCTTTGACCATCGAGTCCGGGCTTGATTACCTTAGTTCCATGGAGAAGATTTTGGCCACAACCTTTAAAAATAAGGGGGCCCTGGAAGAAGAAATTGATAATGTCATGCGCCAAATCCAGCTGGGATTTCCCAGGCGCGACGCCTTAAGAAACATGGCCAAACGGGTGGATGTTCAGGAAATTAGGTCCCTGGTCGGACTTTTGATCCAGTCGGACGAACTTGGGACCGGCTTGGTTCAGCTTTTGCGCAATTTTTCCCAGGACATGAGAAACCGCCGCACCGGCAGGGCGGAAGAAATGGCCGGCAAGGCCTCGACCAAGATGCTGGGACCCATGATGATATTTATTTTTCCGGTCATCTTTGCTTTAATTCTTGCGCCGTTCGCCATGTCATTGATCAAAGGCGGAGGAATGTCGTTTTAAAGAAAGAATGTTGAATGTGGAATATGGAATATAGGACAAGAAAAAAAATTATTCTCTTTTTCTTTATATTCTCCCTATATTCTACATTCTATATTCTACATTCAGCCGTCCTGTGGGCGGCTCAGCCCAAGCTCCAGTCTCCATCAAAAACAGCCGTCAAAGAGGAAGCGGCCCTGTTTAAAGAGCTTGCCAACCAGATAACCGGCGTCGGATTGGTCACGGCCGAAGAAAAACGTTTGATGGGCCAGACCGTGGAGAAGGAAAAAAGCTGGATATTGCGGCGCACCATGGAGATAATTTTTGCCGGCGCCTTTGATTTATACCGCAAGGGGCGCTACCAGGAATCGCTTGAAGTGTTAAACCGCATCCTGACTCTTGATCCCGGTTTTGAAAGGGCCAGGGCTTTGCATTCGGCTTTGCTTTCCATCGGCGACGCGCAGACAATCGGCGCGGCCAGGCCGCAGGCGCCCAAAAGCATCAGGGAGATCATCAGGGAAAAATTTTACGAAGCAGTCGGCATTTACCGGGACGGCCGCAAAGTCGAGGCGGTCGGGAAATTCGAGGAAGTCTTGGCCCTGGAGCCGAAACACCGCAAGGCCCGTTATTATGTCATGCGCATCAACGCCGAGATCGCCAAGGAATATTTCGAGCGGGGAAAATTCGCCCAGACCGAAGGCCGCTGGGAAGAGGCCCTGGATTCATTTTATACCGCGGTCAGCCTTGACGCGAAAACATACGCTTTTCTTTCCCGGCAGATCACTGAAATAGAAACCGAGGTCCGCGCCAAAAAAATCCAATATTATCTGACCGAGGCTCTTCGCCAGCTCAACACCTCGAATTGGAGCGGGGCGCGCTCCGGCGCCAAGGAGATTTTCCGGCTTGATCCGGGCAATTCGAGAGCCCGGGAAATAATAAACGAATCTTTGGAACGTGAGTCAAGGCACTATCTGGCCCGCGGAGACGCCGCCCTGGCTAAGAAAGAATTCGACCGTTCGATCGAAGAATTTGAGCGCGCCGCCAAACTGCGCCGCCACTCGGCGGAAGCCAAAAAAAAGATCGAGTTGGCCATAGCCCGTAAACAGCAGGAAGAAGAGCTGTCCAAGAAAAAAGAAGAGGAAGAAAAAGCCAAAAAAGAAGCCGAGGAAAAAGCCAAGGCCGACGCCGAGGCGTCCCAAGAGCAGGAGAAAGCCAAGTCGCCGCTCGGCGCCCCAGGGGGCGCGGCGGCCCCGGGGGCCGGCGAACAACAGCCGGCCGCGGTGACCGAGGATGCCAAGCGCGCCGCAGAATCGCATTATCAGCAAGCCATGATTTTTTATCAATCCAATGATTTGCAGAGGGCGCTGGTGGAGCTTAGTCTGGCGCTCAAGTTCGATCCGAACAACCAGAATGCCTACGCCGCCAAACGCATGATCGAGCAGAAATTGGCGAAATGAAAATACTCTACAAGTGGATTTTGATCTTCTTGTTCACCGGCGGTTATGTTTTTTTATTGGCCGGCATTTTTTATCAGAACCTTTTCTGGTGGTTTTTTGATGAAAAGTTGAAGCAGGAAATCGTGGCCCTGCTTTATGTCAACCAAAACAGGTTCATTTCCGGAATTCTGGCTTCGCCCAAAGTCGTCACCATCGAAGAGGTGGACACCATGCAGAATTTTTTGAAAGACCCGCGCGTCATTGACGCTTTGGTGGTCAACAAATACGGCCAGGTGCGTTGGTCAAAGGACTCCCAGATGTTCGGCAAGCGCATCGAGGAATACCAGCAGGACCATCCCCTTCCCACCGATGCGATTGCAAGATCATATGTCACCAAATCGCCGAAAATTCTGCCTTTTGAGATGGAAAACAAAGGCTTTTACGAGGTGACCGTCCCCTTGGTTTCCCAGGGCGACATCCGCGGGGTGGTCAGCCTTCAGGTGTCGCGTGAAGAGACCAAAGAGACTTTAAGCCAGGGCATGAAACGTTTTTATACGGGCGCGGTCGGCGTTGTCGCCATTTTTTTAGTCACCGGGATCTTTTTTATATATAAGTTCGTTCTTTCGCCGATCACCGATATAAGAGAGACGATTGACAGTCTTTCCATTGCCCATCCTGTCTGGCCGGCTGAAAAAATGCGAAGCGATGAAATCGGCAGCCTCCAGAGATCCCTGGCCGCATTTTTGGATAAACTGCGGGCCGCGGTCGGACGCCTGGAAAAAGACCGTAAAGACGTGGGCGAGCTTGAAAAGAGCCGCTGGGAGCAGATTCTAAAAGTTTTAGTCAAGAGCGGCGGCGTTTTGGTTTTAGACGGCGACAATTACGTTATGGCCGGCCATAACGTATCGTCTTTTTTAAAAGCCTCGCAGCCTTCGGCCGGCCGCCCGTCCGGGTCCAAGACGGTTTTGCCGTCCGGTCCGGGTCCGGCGGCCGGCGAAAAAGGCGCGCCGGCGCTGGCGCCGGCAAAGGTGCATCTTTTGGATTTCGTCACCAGCACCGAACTTTTACAGCTGATTAACAAGGCTTTGGAAAAACCCGGCAGTTCCAGCGAGGGCTCGGTGATTTTAGAAGCACAGCCCTTCAATGTCCGGATTGTCACGATTTCAAGCGGTCAGCCGCAGGATCAAAGAACCGTCGTGTGGTTTGAACCGCAAAAAGTGTAGTGGAGAGAGCAGTAGGGTAGTAGAGAGGAGGAAATTATGCAAGTTGAACTTAAAAGAGTGAAGGTGCTTTCGGTGGTGTTGTCCGCTTTACCCGTGGTGCTGTTGATCATCGGGGTCATCGGCGGGCTTTTTACATTTATATTTTTTCCTGATCCGGCCATGGCCCGGCGGCTGCCGCAGATTTATCAAAAGAATGTGGCGGCCGGCGTATTCGCCTTGGCCTATACGCTGGCGACCATTATTTTCCTGTCCATCATCGCTCTTCTCTACAATCTTCTGACCAGCCTGGGGCTTCCCGGCGTCAAAGTCGTGCTGACATCATCGGAACAAGAGCCGAGTGAAGAGAAAACTCCGGAATGATGAGCCGGTATTTCTCATGAGATTGCCACGACCCTTCGGGCCTCGCAATGACAGGTTAAGGGCTTTTTTTGCTTTAACCGCCTTATGCGGTTTATCCGCTTTGCCTTTGCAGGCTTCCGAACTGCGCTTGGAGTTTGTTCCCACCCAGATGTCGTCATGGCAGAATTTCATGATCGTCAACCGGCTGGCGGAAAGCGTTTTTGATGACGTTTCCTTGAAGCTGGAGATCAAAGTTCCCAAGGCCGAAGACATCGCCAAGCTGTCCCAGGAGCGCCAGGAAGAGCTTAAAGCGCATTTGGCGATCCATGGCCGGTTTTCCGGCCGGTATCGGCGTTTTTGCGCCATAGAGTCGCTTGCCCCGATGGCCTTGCCTTGGGAGCAGGCGGCCATGCTGGCGGGAATTGAGACGGCGGATATAGAATCGGCCCTCAAAGGCGAACAGGCCAAGGAAATGCTCAACGGCGCGTCGGTGGCCGCCAACCGGCATTTGCCGGAAAACGAACGCCGGTCTTATTTGATTGAGGCGGCGAGCACGCCCAAGCCGGCCGTTGAGGTGATCGTCATTAATGCCGCCAAATATGCCGGCTGGGCGAAAATAGAGCCCTGGGGCCTGGAAGCTTTAAAGCGCCTGCCCTTTGAAATCAGCGTTAAAGAATTGGATGCCTCAACCGGGGAAGGACTCTCATTTCTCAAAGAGATCGGATTCCCTTTGGCGCCGGTGGTTGTTTTGCGGCCTCTTGACCAAGAGGCGCAAAGCGCTTTAAAAAGTTATGCCGGCCAGGGGGCGCTGGAAGCCAAGGGAAAAAACAAGGATTTATTTTTGGCGAGGAGCTTTTCTTCTTCCGGGGTGTTGTGGGCCAAGAAGGAGTCGTCCAAGAAAGATTTGCAGCTTTTTATCATGAGCCAGTGCCCTTACGGCGTTGAGGCCCAGCGCGCTATCTTGGAAGCTCAAAACAAAGGCCAATGGCCGCAAGACGCTCCTGTCGTTTTTCGTTTCATCGTCAACCGCCAGGCGGACGCCGGGAAAAAGCCTTCTTTTGCCAGCCTTCACGGGGCCAGCGAGCTTGAGGAAGACATCCGGCAGATGGTTCTTCAAAAATTCGAGCCGGAAAAATTCCCCTGCTATCTTGCCAAGCGCCTGCCTAATATTGATTCGAGCCTTTGGAATGAATCGCTCCAGGACTGCGGCGTTGATCCGGCCGGTTTTCAAAAGCTTTTCAAAGAAAAAGCCGGCGGTCTTCTTGAGGAAGATTTTCAACTTTCGCAAGAGCACGCCATCCGCAGTTCTCCGACGTTTCTCTGGCGCGGCCGATATGTCACGGTCGGTCTTGACGGCTTGAAGCATTTCGAGGAATTCAAGAATCTTGATCTTAAAAGCCTCGGCAGCGGCGGCAAAGCAGCCGGTAAATGCCAGTAAGGGACCGTAATGAAATTATTGACACATTTGGCAAGCCGAGATTGGGCCAAGCGCAAGGCGCCCCGGAAGGAGCGTGGTTGAAAAGCACATGACTGAGGACGCAACGCAGCGATTGGCCCGATATCGGCTTGCCCCGAAGGGGCTGGGCGATTTTAGGCTGCGCCTTTGCCAAATTTTTCTAACGCACTTTTCAAGTGCGCTTCAAAAAATTTGGCTTCGGCTCGCTCCAAAATCGCCTCAGCCAAATGTGTCACTAATTTCATTACGGTCCCTAAGGCCGTGAGAACTTCCAGTCTTTTTGTCCGGACGACTATGCTTTTGCTTGTTTTGGCTTTGACTCCGGCCTTTATCATCGGATTCATTCAAATGCAGATAGTCCAAAGCGCTTTGGAGAAGGATTTTGGGGTCGTCAAATCCCGTTTGGCCGAGCGTTCGGCCAAAAGCGCCGTTGAATTCATCAAAAGCGTCACCGGATTTCTCACCACCATCGGGGAATTGGACGAGCTGTCGCGCTTTAAAAAGGAAAATTACGCGACGGTGATGCGCCGGGTCCTGGAGTCCCATCCGGTGATCGCCGAGCTTGACATCTACGATGCGAAGGGAAAATGGGTCTACGGCTTGGAAAGAGTGCCGGGCTCCATAGCCGCCGAAGAGCGCCCTAGAGAGCTTTTGTCCGATCAGAAGGCGGGAAGACAACGCGATCGTCGGGTACCTGCGCAGCATCGTGAGCCTTTTGGCGTTATCCGAAAGTCTTGAAGAGGGGAGAATCGGCAAAAGCACCGAGCTTTTTATCATGGATTCAAAAAACAGGCTGATCGCGCACTCAAATTACAAAATGATGTTTCATCAGGAAGGCGCGCCTTCGGTTGACCCGGCGATCACTGAGGCCATGGCCAAGGCCGGGGCTTATCAGACATGGAGCGGCCGCTTGGCCCTAAAGGACAAGCGCGACGTTATCGCCGCCTTTTACAAGCTTGATGATTTACAGCTTCCGTGGATTGCCGGCAGTCTTCAGGAGCGATGGGAGGCTTTCGTGGTCATGATTGAAATGCGCCAGAAACTGGTGGAAGTTATCATGGTCGGCGTGCTGGTCGTCCTTTTATTCGCCCTGCTTTTTGCCGGACACATCAGCGGGCCGGTGCGCTCATTGACCCGCGCGGTGCGCCAGATCGTGGCGAGTGATTTTACCCAGCCCGTCACCGAACCTTTGCCTAAACCGGCCAACGAGATCGGTGAGTTGGCCCAGGCCTTTGAAACCATGAGCAAGGTTTTAAGCAACCGCACCCAGGAACTCATGAGCGTCCAGACGGAGCTGCAACGTTTCAACATGGAGCTTGAGGCCCGGGTTGAGGCCAGAACCAGGGAACTTAAAGCGACCCAGGATGAGCTGATTAAACAGGAGCGGCTGGCTGCCATCGGTCAAATGGCCTCGGTTGTAGGGCACGAACTTAGGAATCCTTTGTCGGTTATTAATAATTCGATTTATGTGATTAAAAACAGATTGGAGGCTTCCCCGGCGCCTTTAAGCGGTCCAGCCGCGGGTTTGATAAATCCATCTGCGCCTCCAACGGACTTGTCAAACGCGCCGGCGCCGGAGGCCGCTAAAATTGGCGGGGTGGATCCGAAAATCATCAGGCATGTTTCCATTATCGAGGGGGAACTCCATGTCGCCAATCAGATTATTTCCGAAATTTTGACTTTTGCCAGGACGCGCGAAATCCAGCCGCGCAGCACGGAACTTCACGAATTTTTAGAGGAAATCCTGGGACGCCTTAATGTTCCGGAAAAAGTCGCCCTTCAAAAAGATTACGTCAAGCAGACGATTTTTCTGAAAATTGATCCGGATGAAATGCGTCAGGCGCTCAGGAATATCATCTCCAATGCTTTCGACGTCATGCCCAGCGGCGGCATGCTTAAAGTCTCCACCAAGGCCAATCAAGGTTACGCTTTGATTTCGATTGCGGATACCGGCCCGGGCATCGCCCCGGACATCGCCGCCAAAATTTTTACGCCGTTCTATACGACCAAATCAAAAGGCACCGGCCTAGGTTTGGCGGTCGTTAAAAAAGTCATGGACCGCCACAACGGCGAAGTCAAAGTCGAGAGCGCGGTCGGCAAAGGCACAGCCTTCCATTTAAAATTACCTTTAGGATAATCATGATAAGATTGATTCAGTTTCGGCATTCGGCCATCCCGTCTTACCCCTCCCCCTTGAGGGGGGAGGGCAGGGTGGGGGTGAAATTTACAGGAGTCGTATTATGATCAAAGTTTTAATTATTGACGACGACCCCAGACAGAGGGAATCGCTGGGGGACGTGGTGGACAGCTTCGGCTACGCGGTTGATGCGGCCCAAGATTTGGACGAGGCCAAGGTCGTCATCAGGGACAAAGGTCCTATCAGTCTTGTTCTGCTTGATTACATGTTCGGCCCGAATAAAAAAACCGGCTTGGACGCGTTGGGCGATCTGCGCCAGCTTCTTCCTGTCGAGGAAGTGCCGATTCTGCTTATGACCGGCTACGCTTCGCTCGATGTGGCCGTCAAAGCTTTAAGGCAGGGCTTGTCTGATTTTTTGATCAAGCCCATTGAACCCACCTATCTGCGCCATACCTTGGAGAAGAACCTCGAAAAAGCGCGCCTGCTGACTGAAAACAGGCGCCTTTTCCAAGAGCTTCAAATAAAAAACGAGGAACTTGGCCGGCTCAATGATCTCAAAAGCAAGTTTCTTTCTTTTTGCGCCCACGATCTCTCAAATACCGTCTCGTCGTGCACCATGGCAAGCGATCTTTTGGGCACGGAGATTTCATCGAGCGGCAGTCCGCAAGCCAAGCGCCTGACCGAACTTTTACGCGATGCCTTGTCCCAGACCCAGCGCTTGATCGGCGATTTAGTGGACTGGTCCGCCATTGAGAAGGGCAAGTTTCATATTGATAAGCAAAAGATCACGGCCGCCGAGCTTTTATCCGCCCCGGTATTTACCTTTCTCGGTGAAAAGGCCAAGGCCAAAGGAGTCCGCGCCGAGATTGACTGCCGGGTGGATAAAGACCTTGAAATCATGATAGATTCGCGCCGAATCATTCAGGTGATCACCAACTTGCTGGAAAACGGCTTAAGATACACGCCGACCGGCGGCATGCTTTCTTTCAGGATGGAAAAAGATGCGGCTGATGGCGCTCTTGCTTTTCATGTCATTGACACGGGCGAGGGCATTGATCCTGATGACGCGCCGCATCTTTTTGAAAGATTTTATCAAGGCAAGGACCCGAAAAAACAGCGGGGCCGTCTCGGCCTGGGCCTTTCCATCGCCAAGGAAATCATCGAAAGCCACGGCGGCAATATCCAGGTTCTTTCCGAAGGCCGCGGCAAAGGCACCACTTTTTCTTTTAAAATACCATTAGGGTAAGGTAGAATATTGAATATAGAATAATAAAAGAAAAAAAGGTTTTTATTTCCTTGACCAATATTCCATATTCAACATTCCGTATTCTTTCTATTTAAGGAGAATCACATGCCGGAACAGGTTAAGGATAAAAAAATCAGAGTTTTGATTTGCGACGACCAGACGCTTTTTCGCGAAGGTCTGCGCGACGTTTTGGAAGGTGAAAAAGGCATCGAGGTCGCCGGCGAAGCCTGCAACGGCAACGAGGCGGTGGCCTTGGCGAAAAAGCTTCAGCCTGATGTCATTTTAATGGACATTCGTCTGCCGGAAATGGACGGCATTTCCGCCACCCGGGTGGTGCGTAAGGATTGCCCCAAAACAAACGTCGTCATCCTTTCCTCTTATGAAGACGAGGCCCATGTCCTGGAAGCCATTCAGGCCGGAGCCAACGGCTATCTTTCCAAGATGCTTCCCGCTAAAGAGCTGGTCAACGCCATCCGGACGTTCTCCCAGGAAGGCGTGCTCATTCCCCAGCCGATCATGGGCAAGCTCATGGACGGCATCCGTAAAATCTCCGCGGCCCAGCTTGAAGCCTCGCTCATCAACCTGACCAAGACCGAGCTTACCATTCTGGCTATGGTCGGCTGCGGGGCCTCAAACGACGAAATCGCTAAAAAGGTTGAATCGTCGGTCAAGACGGTTAAAAACCATTTGAACCGCGTTTTCCAAAAGTTAAACGTCAAAAACCGCACCGAAGCCGTTTTGAAAGGCATTGATCTGGGCTTAATCACGCCCGAAGCCCAAGGCCGCGCTTGAGGCAATGGGGTCAGGTCTTCATTTGTCACTTGTTACAACAAACTGTGGCCGCCATTTAGTTCCTGCCAACAAGTGACAAATGAAGACCTGACCCCATTGCCTTGGGGAATTTCTGGAGTCAGTGGCTGGCAAGAAAAAATTTCATTAGAATTTACTTGCTGCGGTGGAAAATCGTAAAAAGTTTTTGTTCAAGGCGGTCTTGGAGGCCGGTTCTCTTTTGCGGCGTTATTTCGGCCGCCTCGGCACGGCCCAGGCTTGTTTTAAAAAGAACGAGCCGATCAATCTTGTCAGCATCGCCGATACCGAGTCCCAAAGGCTTGTCGTAAAAAAAATCAAAGAATTTTTCCCAGGCGAAGCTATTTTGGCCGAGGAGGGGGATTTGGCTGAGCGAAAAGAGCGGTTGAGATCCGGGCCGCTTTGGGTTCTTGATCCCTTGGACGGAACAGTGAATTTTCTTCATGGCTTTCCTGCTTTCGCGGTAAGCCTGGCTTTTTGCGTGGACAGCGAACCGCGCCTGGGTGCGGTGTTTAATCCTGTCACCGGGGAATTTTTTTGGGGCGAAAAGGGGCGGGGATCTTATTTGGGCGCAGGCGATTTTTCGACGGCCGGCAATTTTAAAAGACTGGCTGTTTCAAAAACAAAAAAACTGGCGGATTCTTTAATGGGCACCGGGTTCGGTTATGACCGAAGGGAAAGGGCTGATTTTTATCTGAAATACTACCGCGCTTTTTTAAAAGTCAGCCATGATGTCAGGCGCATGGGCGCGGCTGCCCTTGATTTGGCTTGGCTGGCCGCGGGCCGCCTGGACGGTTTTTGGGAATGGCAGTTGAATTCCTGGGACGTTGCCGCCGGCCTTCTTTTGATCCGGGAGGCCGGCGGAACCGTGACCCATTTGGACGGCTCGCCTTATTCGATTTTTCGAAGCGAACAAACGCTCGCCACAAACGGCAAAATTTACGGCGAATGCCTTAAGATCATCAGAAAGCTAAATTGATACCGAAGTGGGGGTAAAAACCCATGTTGCCGAAGGGGGCTAGGCCGGCGTCAATGACCAGCCTGCCTAGATAAAGGCCGAGGCCGAAAGAGGTTTTTCCGGAAAAATTGTCTGTTTTATTTTTTGAGGTGACGCCTACCCGCACGGCAAGTCCTGCCTCAGGGTCCTGGCTGTCGCGCCCAGCGTCTTCAAAGGGCATTTTCCATTCGATGGAAACCGCGCCGTACGCGGCTTGATCAACCGGAAGAAACCCATCCAGCGACAAAAAGGATAACTCGCCGACTTTATAACCCATTTGTATTTGGCCGCGCAGGGGCAGGGCAACCGCCCTGGAGTTCCAATCAGCCGGCGGTCCGAGGTTGATGACGGAAAAACTGAAAGAAAGGTTGGGGTCCGCAAAATAGCCGTAAGGAACAGCGAGGCCGAGGTTTACAAAAGCGGCTTGGCCGGAGATTTCCGGGCCTATTTTTGATTGGGCAAAAGAAAGGCTTGCCCCCCAAGGGAATCCGCTTTCGCGGGAAGCGAGAGCCGCATTGCGTTGTCCGGGAAAAGCGGAGTAAAAAGCCGGCATATGGAAACCGGCCAGGGGATCAGCCGCCGAAATATTGATGGTATCAGCCAAAGCTGTGGTCCTAGGCGAAGCGGAAAGCTTAAGAAAACTTGCGGCGGTCGTGCCCCTGGCTTTATTGCTGAAGGCGTTATCCGGCAGGAAGCCGGCCCGAAGGGGAAAGGCCAATAAGGCAAATGAGGCAAATAAAGCAAATGAAGCGACTCGCATTTTCATTTGTGATTCTAATAGATTCGGCGCTTGCTGGCGAATGGTATAATTTGTCCTACGCTGGTTTTACATTCAAAGACTTCATGAAAAAAATCCAACCTTTGTCTTTTCAATGATCAACGGTATCCGCCAAGCGATTTTTGATCTCGAAAGCTATGTTCCCGGCAAGCCCATTGCCGAGCTTTTACGCGAAATACCCGGACTAAAGCCTAATCGGATCGTCAAACTGGCTTCCAATGAATCGCCGGTCGGGCCGTCGCCGAAAGCGGTTCGGGCGGCCGTCAAGGCGATCAGGCAGGCGCATCTTTACCCTGAGCCGACTGCTTATGATTTGAGGCAGGCGATCGCCCGAAAACACGCCATAGCGGCAGACGGCGTTATCGTCACCTCCGGCGCCGACGAAGCGCTTAGGCTCGTGGCTGAGACATTGCTTGAACCGCAAGACACCGTCGTCATCAGCCGATACGCTTTTCCCCGCTTCTGCCAGCATGCCCAACTGATGGGGTCCGGCATTATCGAGGTTCCCATGAAGTCCTTCTGTCATGACCTCAAAGCCATGGGCCGGGCGGCCGCAGAGCGCAAGGCTAAGGCTGTTTTTATCGCCAATCCTAATAATCCGACCGGTACGTTTAACTCGGATGCTGAAATGCGTGAATTATTTAAAAGTTTTTCAGCTGATCGGCCATGGATTATTCTTGACGAAGCTTATTATGAATTTGCCCGCGACGCTTTTCCGAAAGATTATCCTGATAGCCTGCCTGATTTTTTCAAGCTGTATCCGAAATTGATCGTTCTTCGGACCTTTTCAAAAATCGCCGGACTGGCCGGCTTGAGGATCGGTTACGCTGCGGCCGCCCCGCAATTGATTGCTCTTATGCACCGGGCCAGGCTTGTTTTTAACGTCAGTTCGCCGGCCCAGGCCGCGGCCATAGCCGGACTCAATGATCGTTCCCATATAACCAAGACCCTGGAATGCGTGCGTCAAGGACGGAGATTTCTTGAAGGGGCGCTGGAGGAATTTGGATTTCAGGCAGTCAAGCCAAGCGCCGCCAATTTTATCTTTGCCGGAGTGCCGGAAAGATTCATCCGGCAGGGAGGCGCCGCAAAGCTTTATCAGGAACTGCTTCAAGAAGGCGTCATTATCCGGCCCGTCGGCGAAAAGGGTCTTGAGAATTATGTGAGAATAACCATCGGCAATGCCGGTCAAAACAGAGCTTTGATTCGGGCCTTAAAAAAAGTTTTAGTTACTCGAGGGGCCGAGGCGCTTCCTCCTGAACTGTCACCCCCGCGAAAGCGGGGGTCCAGGTCTTAGGTTTCATGATTCCAACGGACTGGATTCCCGCTTTCGCGGGAATGACGACCAAAAAAACTTCACGGCCCCTTAGTCGCTTGAACGATCAAAAATCTTTTGCCACGGTCATCGCCATTGACGGGCCGGCCGGCGCGGGCAAATCCACGGTGGCCCGCCTGGTTGCCAAGCGCCTTGGGTATCTTTTCGTCAATACCGGCGACATGTATAGGGCTTTGACCTGGAAGGCGCTTCAAGACAAGGTTAAAATCAACAGCCGGGACCAGATCGTCAAATTTTTAAAAAATAATATGAAATGGCAATTCCATGTTCATGACAAGAGCCTTAAAATTAGTTTAAACGGCAGGGATCTCGGCCGCGAGTTAAGAAGTGAAAAAGTGTCCAGGCTTACGCCGGCGGCCGCCCAGTATCCCGAAGTGCGCCGGCTCCTTCGCTCGCTTCAAAGGCAGGCCGCCGCAGGCGGCCGGGCCGTGCTGGAAGGCAGGGACACGACCACCCATGTCGTGCCCGCGGCCGGCCTTAAGGTTTACCTTGACGCGGCGGTTGAAGAGCGAGCCAAGCGCCGCTATTATCAATTATTGAGCGAAAACAAAAGAGTGAAGCTGTCCAGCATCCGGGAAGCGATTCGCATCCGCGATCTTCAGGAGAGAAAGCGAAAGATTATGCCGTCGTATTTGGCGCCGGGCGCGATTCGAGTGGACACGACAAATCTTACGCTTCACGAAACGGCAGACAAAATTATCCGGCTTTATGAGGCAGGAAGACGCAGAAAAAAAACAGTTTAAAATATCGCTGTTCTGGCAAAATCTCGGCCGCTTTGTTATTGAGGTTTTAGGCAGGAGTTTTTTTTCACTTAAAGTGAGCGGTTTGGATTATGTCCCAAGAACAGGCCGCGTTTTGGTGGCTGCCAATCATAAAAGCAATTGGGACCCTCTGCTCTTGGGGGCAGTGCTCGGCCGCATCAGGCGGCCCTATGCCTTGGCCAAGGCCGAGCTGTTCCGCAACCCCTTGCTGGGGTTTTTGCTGGATCGCTGGGGCGCGGTGCGCCTCTGGCGCCAGGGCGCCGATGTCGGAGCCTTAAAAAACGCCATTGCCCTGTTGACTTCGGGCGAGATGCTCATAGTCATCCCAGAAGGGACAAGAAAAAGAGAAAATATGCTTGAGCGGTCTTTGCCGGGGATAGGGTATTTGTATTTAAAGACACAAGCCCCCGTGGTACCGGTTTAT
>JACQWW010000141.1 GCA_016209025.1 Elusimicrobiota bacterium
AAGATTGGATTATGGCCAAAGACTTGACATCATATATATTGATCGCCGCTTTATCGCTTCTGGTGGCGCTCTTGTCCGGGTACACGGCCGTATACCGCTACGGCAAAATAAGCCAAAAACCACAATTGCCGGAAATCATGCCGGTTAAAAAGCAGCAAGCCGCCCCCAAGGCCAAAGAAAACCCGTCCAAAGAACCGCGCGTCATTGTCACTCCTCAAAACAAACAGCCGCCGGAACCGCCCCCTGCCTTGGACATTGAGAAAGCCAAAGACGTCCAGGAAGTCATAACCCTTCTTCCAAGAAATATCCTTTTCACTTATGTAAACTATAGGGCCAAGAAAGTCGAATTGGCCGGCGATTTCAACAATTGGCAGCCGCAGGCAATGTCCAAAGAAAAATTCGGAGTCTGGAGAATCCGCATTCCGGCTGTTCCGGGGACATACAAATATAATTTCATCAGCGACGGCAAAAAAACGACCGACCGCTACAACCCGCGCCGGGAAGGAGGCTCGTCCATCATCGTCATAGAACCGGCCGAAGGCAAACGTTGACAGGGTATAGACAAATCGAAAATTTCTGCTAGAATAAAACAAAAAATTTAAACTGGAGGCAAAAACATGAACAAAGCGAATCGCTACTATCTCGGCATCGTCATATTGGGGGCGGCAGCGCGGATTATACCTCACCCGCCGAACTTCACACCCACCGGAGCAATAGCTTTTTTTTCCGGCAGTAAGATCATAAATCGTTGGATTGCCCTTTGCGTTCCATTGGCGATCATGATCCTTTCCGATGCTTTTATCGGCTGGCATCAAACCATGCCTTTCGTCTATGGGAGCTTCCTTCTTTGCGTCTTGCTCGGCCAGAGGCTGGGACAAGGCAACGTGGGCCGCCTGGCCGGACTAGGGCTTTCCTCGGTCGTCTTCTTCATCACAACCAATCTCGGGGTCTGGCTGGTCTCAGGAATGTATCCCCATACAGCCGGCGGACTGGCGGCCTGTTATTGGGCGGCGATTCCCTTTTTTAGAAACGAGCTTGCGGCTAACCTGATTTATGGCGGCGCTTTCTACGCCGCCGCCCACCTGATTGAAAAAAGAGGGCTGGCAAAAAGCGAAGTTACCTGTTAATAACTTAAGGTGGCAAAAAAACATAAGCGGGGGAAAGGGGGAATGGTAAAACTTAAAGCAAAACCAAAAGCAAAAGCAAAACCAAAAACCGCAATAAAACCTTTAGAGAAAAAAGTAAGTTCGCCCCTGAGCGCGCCCGAGTTGAAATCCTTTAAAAAAGAACTTCTTGATCACCAGCAAAAACTCATTAAGGAACTTGAAGAAAAAAGGAATCAAGAGTTGGCCGGGATCATTGATCTTGATCCGGGCGACGACGCCGATGTTGCCACGCATACTTATGAAAAAGAAATGCTTTTTGGAATTTCCGGCTCGGAGCGGGAAACCCTCATGCAGATTGAAGACGCCATAAGAAAAATCCAAGCCAAGACATACGGCGTCTGCGACCGGTGCAAAAAAACTATTCCCTTAAAAAGACTGCGGGTGCTGCCCTACAGCCGCTACTGTCTGGTCTGCCAAAACCTCTTCGAATCAAGATCGCTATAACCGAAAATTAACGTGCGCACCGTCATTTTCCGGGAGCATGGCGCAACCGACAAATTAGAATTCGCCGCTGATTTTCCCGAACCGCAAATCTCCGATGACGAAATCCTGGTCCGGGTCAAAGCCTGCTCCTTAAACCATCTGGATATCTGGGTCCGCGAGGGCCTGCCTGGACTCAGACTCCCCTTGCCTCATATTTCCGGCTGTGACATCAGCGGCGAAGTAGCCAAGGCCGGCGGCAAAATCAGCCGCTGGAAAGAAGGGGATCCTGTTGTTGTCGCGCCCGGACTTTCCTGCTGGAACTGCTCTTTCTGCCGAAGCGGGGCCGACAATCTTTGCGCCGGCTACGGCATCATCGGCGAAAATATTCACGGCGGGCTGGCCGAATTTGTCAAGGTCAAGGAATACCAGCTTTTGCCCAAACCGGCTAATCTTAGTTTTGAGGAAGCGGCCAGTTTCCCTCTTACATTTCTTACCGCCTGGCACATGCTGGTCCACCACGCCAAAATCGGCCCTGGCAAAAGTACCGCCATTCTAGGCGCGGGCAGCGGCATCGGCACGGCCGCCCTGCAAATCGCCAGACTGACCGGAGCAGGCCCGATTCTAGCTATGGCCTCAACCGAAGAAAAACTCGCCAAAGCCAAATCACTCGGCGCCGATCACCTTGTTTTAACCGGCAGAGGCGAGGCAAAGGTTTCCTTCCATAAAGACGTCTTAAAAGCCACGGCCGGCCAAGGCGTTGACATTGTCTTTGAGCATATCGGCCCGGCCACCATGGAAAGCTCGGTTAAATCCCTAAAAAAAGGCGGCGTCATCGTCACCTGCGGCGCCACCACCGGACCTAAAGCGGAAATTGACCTGCGTTACTTTTTCATGAAAGACATCCGCCTACAGGGCTCGATTATGGGAACATTTAAGGAAATGGAAACCATCGTCCGTCTGATGGCGGACGGAAAACTAAAACCGGTTGTAGATTCTGTTTTCCCGCTTGAAGAAACCCGCCAAGCCCAGGAAAAACTTCTCTCGCGCGATTTTTTCGGAAAGATCATTGTTAAGGTTTAGAAAAAAATATTTATGGACCAAGCTGTTGCCGATGATCAAAATAAAAAAATTGACGACAAAAAGCGCGGTTTTAAATTCAGGCATTTTTTGGCGTCATTTTTTTGGCTGGAGATCTTCGGGTACGCCACGCCCATAGGGCCGATATGGGCTGCTTTTGTCTTACTGCGAGGTATTGGCCAAGCCCGGCGCCGCCGCCTCCTGATTAATTCCTGCCTGTTTTTGTCCGCTCTTGTTTTAAGTCTCTGCGGTTATCGGCTGAATATTCAATTGCTCAGTCCGGAACGCGTTGGCGACGCCAAGACCTTCTACTTATTTAACATCGGCATGCCAACCCTTACCTTACCCCCCAAGGTAGCCGACATTCTTAAGGCTGATAGTTACTATGACGTGAAATATAACAAACAGATTATTTTCAGCTTCGAATCCTGGTGGTCTTACGACTGGAAACGCTGCCGGTCAGCGCACCAGAATGCCCTCCAGTGGGCTGGCAATATGATAAGTGTTGTACGGCTTCTGCAGATTGATAGTTTGTATTTTATGACAAAGACAGGTAGGCCGAAATTTTCAGTCCCGCCGAAAAAAATTTTCATTTATCTACCGCTCAGCCACTTCCATGACGACATCATATCCGCTGGCGCGCCAATGGCCTATTTCGACCACAAAGACACGCCCATGGAACTTACTCCTCTGGCGCGCATACCCGATGCCTTGCTCCTTATTCCCAACATCATAGGCGGTCGTACTAATCTTCTTGCCGCCATTTTTCTCTACTATCTGCCAAACGACCTTGTCGCCACCATATTACCGACGCCAACAAGTGGACAACGCCAGTTTCAGATCGGCTCTTACTCCGGTTTTCACAGCCGAGTTCCTGAGGTTGTCAAAAAAAGCCGCGACCACAAAATGGTCCCCCTGGCACTCAACCAATATGTATTCTCTCTCGGCCAGGGCATTCTTTACAATGGCACGGTGGAAAGCAAAAACGACACGATTGTTTTTGAGGTCTATTGTTTGCCAAAAGACGAGCCCTTGGTCCAAAAAATAATGACAGATTTTCTGCAAAGCGTCAAAACTTTGCCTGTTCCTCCGCCCCGGCAAATCAGCCCTGAAAAAACACCGGCCGTTCAAAAGGGGTCCGGCCAAGCCCAAGGCCCCGAAAGCGCCGAAACACATTATGATCAAAGCCGAAGATACCTGAGCGAACAACAATACGATTCAGCCATCAAAAGCGCAAATAAAGCCATCGAGCTAAAACCGGATTATATAGATGCATATCTTTTACGCGGCAATATCTATCTGGAACAAAAGAAAAAAATCAACGAGGCAATCGCGGATTTCAACCGGGCCATTTCACTGGCTCCTAATTACGCTTTCGCTTATTTTAGCCGAGGCACAGCCTATGGCGATCTCGGACAGCTAAAGCTTGCCTTGGAGGATTACGAAAAGGCCTGCGCCATAGGCGATCCGCAGGCGTGTTCATCTGCCGCCGACATCCGCTATAAACTTGAGGCTCAAGCGGTCGTTTCTCGACGGCCGAAAGAGCCGCCTTGGGGACTGAAGTTTACCGAGATGCCCGAGCACATCCAACTTCAGCTCGGCATAAGGATGATGTATCCAGGATCACACAATAAAGAAGGCTACGGCTATACCTGCGGCGGCGGCGGGTTGAACAAAAAAGGAACGGAAATGGTCCGATGCTGCGATGAAAACACCGCCGGCCGAATCAAGGAGTGCGAATACGAACTCCCACAACATTTAACCTTGATCGGCAAGGAAATAGGAACCTCTGATATCGAGGTGGTTCAATGGGATGGAATGTTTAAGGATGTGCTCGATATCAAAGTCACCATCCTGCCTTACAAAAAAGACAAACAAGAGCCTAAGAGCCGGCGCCGCGGGCGCAAATAAAAAATTTTTAGCAGCCCCCCTTGATAATAAGCTATTTGGTGGTATAATATATAAGGCAATTAGGAGGAAATTATGGAATATAATGAACCTTATTACGAGGGTTACTCAAAAAAAGAAAAAGTAACCATGACTCTGGCGGCCAATCTCCTTAAAAATCTTGATCGCATGGTTATTAAATTTAAAGTCCGCTCGCGCAGCGAATTAATGGAAGGCGTTTTGGCTCAATGGCTTGTGATTCAGGCCAAAAAAAAGCTGGAAGAAGAAACCAAGGAATATTACCTCAGCCAAACGCCTAAAGAAAAACAAGAGGATTCGGGTTGGGCAAAAATTGCTTCGCGGGCCGCTGGAAAACTGTGGGAATAATACGCAGAGGGGAAATCTATTTAGTCCGTCTTCCCAATCAGCCATCTGATTTTAAAGAAAGGCCCGCTTTGGTGATCTCCCTGGATGCCAGAAATCAATATGCCAATGATGTTTTGGTTGTGCCCCTGTCAACCACCTTGCGGCCGGCGCCTACCCATGTAAAAATTCCGGCCGGGGAAGGCGGTTTAAAAGAAGATTCCATGGCAAAATGCGAACAAATAACGACGCTGGACAAATCTTTTTTAATTCGCGGCCCTTTTGCCGGCGCTCTAGACATCGGCTATCTTCGTGAGATAGAAAAAGCGATCCAGCGGGCGATTGGGATACTGGCTTAAAACCGACTTTTATTCAAAACGCGCCGCCGCCTCCGCCGCTAAAGCCGCCGCCCAATCCGCCGTCCAACTGATTCAGCAGCTTGATTTTTTACCCTCCTCATGTTAGAATACGATTAGAATACATGAAACATTTGACTACCGTCCGCCTTGATCATGAAGATTATATGGCCATCTGCCTTTTAAGCAAAAAATACAAAATGCCTAAGGCGAACATTTTGCGGCAAACGATTCATAACGGAGTTATACATTTGATAAACGGGGAGGAGGAAAACGCCCTTTTGCTAAAACGCCTTTCTCGAAAAGGGCCGGATGTTGAAGGCGCCACTTTTCTTGCCTATCTGAAAAAAGAACTAATGCCATAATGGCTTGGGTTTTTAAATTTCATCCCGGAGCGGCCAAAGATCTCTATAAAATGGCTAAAAAGAATAAACCTCTCGGAACCCTGATTATCGAAAGCCATATTCCAAAAATCATAGCCAATCCTTATAAAGCGGGCCACAAAAAAGAGGGAATTTTGTCTTGCGTTTGGGGATATAACTTTACTTATCAGGGCATCAACTATAGAATGCTCTATGAAATCCACAAAGACTTCATCCGTTTTTTGGCCATGGGTGTTCATGATACAGCTTACCGCAAAGCCGCGGGCAGGGCCTGATAAAAACCACTTGAAAGCACCTCGCCCGGCCGCCGATAAAATGATCTGCGCCATTTTCGCGGCTCTTGTTTCGCTTGGACCGGCGATGCCGGCTGGGGCCCAAGAAAAGCTTCTTTCGCGCGATTTTTTCGGAAAGATCGTCGTTAAGGTTTAATTTTCAACGGCAGACTCATCTTCTTGCTTGCGGTGTCGGTAAACCAGATAACCTATAAAAGCGCCGAGGCCGGCTCCCAAAACAAGACCGGCAACGCCGGTCAATAACATGCTCGTGACGATCAGCTTGGCATAAAAAACGCCGGAAATCACGTTGGAGGCCAAGATGGCCACGGGAAAACCCAGTAAGCCTCCTGCAATACCGCCGCCGATGGCGCCGATAACGGCGCCTCCTGCGATCGCTTCGGATTTCGTGACCGGGGTCGGCGCACGCGCCTGCGGCTAGTTCGTCGGAATCATCAGCCCGGAGAGGCACAATAAAAAAACTCAATAAAAATATCATTACTGTTATCAATTTCACAGCCACACCACCTCCATGTTAAATTCCAAAAAATTATCTCACGAACAGCAGGTTTTGTCTTGAATCTCCAGGGGAAGTTTTTCCCTAGGTCAAAAGTCCTAGGCGTTATAGGCCGAAAGTCCCATGCAACGGCGTTGCATGAAATCGGCTTTTTAGTGAAATGATGATTTCGATAGAAATGATTAGGGAAAGGCGGCGAGTTCGGATTCTTTGAGAAGGCCGGTCAAATCCCGCAGAACCGATTCAGCGGGTTTTTGCCACAAACCGAGGCGGAAACCGAAACCTTGAAGGTAGCTTAAAATCTCTCCGCGCTCCAAGCCTTTGGCCCCGGCCTCGCAATGGGCCAAAGTCGCCAGGTTCCTTAAATTAAGCTCCAGGGTCCGGCGCACGGAAACAGTCAGTTCATCCATGACATCGTCATCGGCGTCCGGGCCGCAGACCCAGCGGGAAAGAATATACGGCGCTTTTTTCCAGCGGAACCACTCCCAAACCAGGTCATAAGCGTAAGAAAAGCCGAAAAACTGTTTTGAGCGGGAAATGAGGTAAGGCCCTCCCTGGCAAAGCCAGGCATCGTCATCCAAGGAAAGCTCGAAAGAAATCTTATGCTCGATTTCCCAATATACGGAAAGAAGAAGTTTCGTCAAAAGAAGGGACTCGGTGCCGCAGCTCAATATCTCCTGCGACACGCCCACCCGTAAAAAATCATATTCCTCGATCGGTTTTTTTACGAGCAAAACAAACGGAGCATGAATCAGGGCGGCTTTATCCGAATCGTCATTGCCGCTGTCATAGGCGATGTAAGGATTAATATACACGCTGAAATCCGCCAAGGGACGGCAGCCTTCGGCGCGAAGACGGACAAAATCCAACGGCGTCACGGGCCCGGCGATCATCTTGCCGCGCAGAATAAGATCAGCCAACACCCCGGCGCTTGCCGGCATCGCCATATTAGCGCCGAAGTATTTCATATTGTTGAAATACGGCTGGTTTGCCAAGCCATGCGCCTTGCCGAGGATAAGAGGTCCGGTGTTAGTTTCCATTGTTCGGATTAGAATCTCCGGTCAGCGTCACCGGATCAAAAAGTTTTTTTATTTCATCTTCCGGAAGAATATTTTTCTGCCTGATGACATCAATAACCGCGGTTTTCGTGGCTAAGGCTTCTTTAAAAACCTCGGCGGCTTTAAGATACCCGATTTTAGGAGTCAAAACCGCGGCCAGCGACGGGCTTGTCCCGAAATAATACCGGCACCGGTCCGCATCCGCGGCAATCCCTTTAACGCATTTTTTGGAAAAAACCGGCAGAAAATTAGCCAAAATTTCCATCGAATGCAGAACACGATAGACAACCACCGGCGTCATGACGTTTAAGTCAAGCTGTCCGGATTGAGCCGCCAAAGCCGCAACCGAATCTGCCCCGATCACGTCAAAAGCGATTTGATTCAAAGCCTCGGCCATCGAGGGATTGACCTTGCCGGGCATGGCTGAAGAGCCGGGCTGGACCACCGGAAGGGTAATTTCGCCCAAACCCGTGCGCGGGCCTGATGTCAGCAGGCGCAGATCATTGGCAAGCCTGATAAGCTCAAGCGCAAAATTCCGCAAGGCCGCGGAAAAGGTTGTCAGCGGCAAATGACTCTGAAGAGCGTAGCGCGCATCCCTGCACGGGATCAATTTGATCGCGGTCAAGTTGGCAAGATAGGAAACAGCAAGCTCTTTGAAACCGGCAGGCGCATTTATGCCGGTGCCTGCCGCGCCGGCCCCGAGCGCCACGTAGCGCAGGCTTTGGCTGGCATTGACCAGAAATGCGTATGATTCCTCAAGAGCCACGGTATATGCCCCGAATTCCTGGCCCAGAGTGATCGGCACAGCGTCTTGCAGGTGGGTCCTGGCAGATTTCAACAAACCACGGAACTCTTTTGCCTTTGCTTCATAAGATTGAATCAGCCCGTCAACCGCCCTGGTCAACTTGGGCAGTAAAAGCAAAATAGCGACATAGCTTGCGGTCGCAAAGGTATCATTGGATGACTGGCTTCTGTTGATGTGATCGTTGGGAGACAAAAAATCGTAATCGCCCTTTTGTTTTCCAAGAAGCTCCAGAGATCTATTGGTTAGAACCTCATTGACGTTCATATTAAACGATGTTCCGGCCGCGGCTTGATAAACGTCAACGATGAACTGGTCAAGGAGCTTGCCCTCTAAAATATCATTGACGGCTCCGGCGATAGCTTCAGCCTGCTCCGGCGTGACAGCCTTGAGATCGCGGTTGGCCAAAGCGCAGGCTTTTTTTACAAAAGCATAAGAACGAATGAGAATGGGATAGGGCCGCAAACCGCTGACAGGAAAA
>JACQWW010000049.1 GCA_016209025.1 Elusimicrobiota bacterium
TTATATCTGTGGGATATCGCGTGAACTCGCAAAGAGCCACCCAATTCCGCATTTGGGCTACCAGAATTTTGCGGGAATATATCATTAAAGGGTTTGCGCTTGACGATGAACGCTTGAAAGCGGGCGTGAACATCGGGTCGGACTATTTTGACGAGATGCTGGAACGTATCAAAGATATTCGCTCCAGTGAAAAGAGGTTTTATCAAAAGATTCGCGATATTTATAAGCTCGCCGTTGATTATGACCCCAAAGCCGAAGAAACGCTTGAGTTTTTTAGCATCGTGCAGAATAAATTGCATTTTGCTATTTCCGGAAAGACTGCTGCTGAGATTATTTCTGAAAGAGCGGATACCGGGAAACCCAATATGGGACTGACGTCGTGGAAGGGGGTAAAAGTCCGCAGGGGCGATGTGACTGTTGCCAAGAATTATCTCAATGAAGCGGAGATGGGAAGTCTTAACCGGATCGTAACAATGTATCTGGATTATGCCGAGGATCAGGCAAAACGGCATTATCAGATTTTTATGAGGGACTGGCGCAAGAAGCTGGATGCGTTCCTAAAATTCAATGAGCATGAAATTTTGAATAACTCCGGCAGAGTCAGCAGGGAGGTGGCAGATCAATTGGCGCTCGATCAATATGAACTATTCAATCAACACAGACTTGCTATGGAATCCAAACAGGAGGCGCTTGAGGATGATAGAGAGCTAAAGCGCATCCAGAATGAGATAGAAAAGAAGAAGAAACTAAAATAATTCAATACACTTTTCATGTTAATGTATGCTGAAGACGATCTTCTGCCCATTTCCGCGCTCCAGCACCTCGTATTTTGTGAGCGCCAGTGCGCCCTCATTCATCTTGAGGGGCTTTGGGCGGAAAATCCGCTGACCGTAGAGGGCAGGCATCTTCACGAGAAAGTTGACGAACAGGGGCCGTCGGAATCCAGAGGAGATATCCGCATTGCCCGCAGTCTCCCCCTGCGTTGTCTTCGGCTTGGGCTTTCCGGCAAAGCCGACGTTGTCGAATTCCATAAAGCCGATGCCGACGCGCCGGGCATCCGGCTTGAGGGCGCGCGGGGATTATGGGTTGCGTTTCCCGTTGAATACAAACGCGGCCGCCCAAAGCGCGAGCGCTGCGACGAGGTGCAGTTGTGCGCCCAGGCGCTTTGCCTCGAAGAAATGCTCAAAACGACTATTCCTCAAGGGGCTCTTTTTTACGGACAAACCAAACGCCGCTTGGAAGTGGCATTTACACCAAACTTGCGCAACGAAACAGAAAAAACTGCGGCCCGGCTTCATGCCTTGATAGCCGGCCGGATCACGCCGAAAGCGTCACGGCAACCCAAGTGCGACAATTGCTCGCTTATTCATGCGTGTCTGCCGGACAACAACGCTCCGGAAAAGTCGGCGGCATCTTATTTGGCCTCTGTTTTCGCAGAAACCCACGCTGGCGGCCCAGGCCCCTGGCCGTATCTCCGTCCCCGAAGCTCCCTTCGCGCCACCGGCGCTTCTGGGTCCTTGGGCTCCGCTCCAAGGGCTGCGGAGCGGGACGGCCAAGAGGGGAAATCGGCCGCATGATGCACTACCTCAATACTCTCTTTGTCACCACTCAGGGGGCTTATCTTTCCAAGGACGGCGAGGCGGTCTGCGTCCAGGTAGAGCGGGAAACGCGCCTGCGCGTGCCGCTCCACGGGCTTGGAGGAATTGTGTGTTTCGGCCAGGTTTCGTGCAGTCCGGCTTTGATGGGGGAGTGCGCTGAACGCCACATAGCCATATCTTTTATGACGGAAAACGGCCGCTTCCTGGCAAAAGTGCAGGGATTTGCGCCGGGGAATGTTCTTTTGCGGCGCGAACAATACCGCCGCGCGGATGACCAGGCCGCTTGTCTTAAAATTGCGCGCGCTGTTGTGGCCGCCAAGGTCGCCAACTGCCGCACTTCTCTCCAGCGCGCGCTCCGTGACAATCCGGAATCACCCGGCAGGGAAAAAACCGAATTTGCGGCGCGGCGCATGGATGTCTGCCTCGAAAAAATTGAAAACGAAACCTCCCTGGACGCGCTGCGCGGCATTGAGGGGGATGCCGCGCGAACATATTTCGATGTTTTTGATCATTTGATATATGATCGCGCATAATTAAATGGACATTATTGAAGCCTTTGTGCTATCTTCCTGCGGGGGGTGGATAGCATGCAAGCTCGATTTCTTCAGGGACATTGGCAGACGATTAAACGGCTTCTTAGGTTCAAAAAAGAAGCGGAAGAGGATGGGGAATATCGCGTTGCCAAGAGGATCCATGCCGTGGTATTGAATATGGAAGGGCGTCCCAGCACAGAGGTCGCCACTCTGTTGAAATCGCCGCGATCGGCCGTCTCCTTGTGGCTGAAACGCTATGAGGGGCAAGGACTGGAGGGTGTTTTGGAGGGACACCGGTCGGGAAGACCGCGCGATCTCACTGCTCAACAACTGACTGCTCTGGCCGACATTATCGATAGCGGACCGGTTGCCCATGGATTTCTCTCTGGAGTTTGGACATCTCCAATGATCACAAGAGTCATCCACGACGAATTTGAAGTTGAATACCACCCAGGCCATGTCCGCAAGATTCTCTACCATCTTGGTTTTTCCGTTCAGCGCCCAAAACGAATTCTCGCCCGCGCCGATGAGCAGAAGCGGTCGCGGTGGATACGCTACACCTACCCTCATGTTAAAAAAAAGCCAAAGCGGAGAGAGCGGCCTTGATCCACAACGACGAGGCCAGTTTCCGGCAGGACTCGACTCTTCATCAGACATGGTCCCGGTTGGGATGCCAGCCTTCTGTTCCTGTCACTGGACAAAGGAAATCGTTGAAGGTTTTTGGGTCTGTGGAAGTTTTTACCGCCCGCTTCCTCTATAAAATGGCCGCGGTTTTTAACGCCGAGACCTACTTGGCCTACCTGGAGCAGATCGCTCGGGCGTATTTTCCCCGGCCAACTTTTCTTATCCAAGATAATGCCTCTTACCATAAGGACAAAAATGTGTGGTCATGGTTTAGTGACAACAGAAAATGGTTGACGGTTTACAATCTGCCGCCCTACTGTCCAGAACTTAACGCCACGGAAAGACTTTGGCATCATACCCGCTTGAGCGGCACTCATAATCGTTATTTTTTGTCGGTCGGTGAGCTTCACGATACTGTTTGTCATATTTTTAAGAGCATGCAACATGCCCCAGGACAGATTCGCGGTTATCTTCAACCGTTCTGCTAATATGTCCATTTAATTATGCGCGGTCATATAGTGAGATGTAAGGGATCCTGGATTGACTTTGACTGATTGCATCCACAAGGATTCGCTGTCTTTCCAAGTTGGTATTTGAATTCTGCTCGCCGTTGCCCAAAGCAGCATGAATACTGTCATCGCGGAATAAATAAAGAACACCTTCCCACGAGAGCCTTGCCGCGTCAGCTTTGAAAGGCCTGCGGATAACAGGGCGGCCAAAGGAAGACTGGCGTGATAGCCATGGCGGTCATTAACCATTGAAACTTGAACTGTATAAATGGCTAGGCTTGGCAGCATCAGCGACATATAGGATAA
>JACQWW010000159.1 GCA_016209025.1 Elusimicrobiota bacterium
GTATCGTCACCCCCGCGAAGCCTGTCCCCGCGTAGGCGGGGAGCGGGGGTCCAGGTCTGGATTCCCGCTTTCGCGGGAATGACGAATTCCTTAAAAATTCATCATCTCCACGGCCAGGCAAACCGCCTCGCCGCCGCCATTGCAGATAGCGGCTACGCCGCGCTTTAAGCCCCGTTGCTTTAAAGCATAAAGCAGGGTTACTAAAATCCGCGCGCCGCTGGCGCCGATGGGATGGCCCAAAGCCACGGCGCCGCCATGCACATTGACCTTTTCCTTGTCAAGCCCGAGCAGTTTCGTATTGACAAGCGCCACAACGGCAAAAGCCTCATTGATTTCATAAAGATCAAAGTCTTTAAGATCAACGCCCAATTTTTTCGCCAAACTGCCGATGGCCCCGGACGGGGCGGTGGTAAACCAAACCGGCTCCTGGCTGTGTTGAGCCCAGCCCAAAATTTTTGCCATTGGTTTTAAGCCTTTTTCTTTAACGAAAGATTCCCCGGCAATCACAACCGCGGCCGCGCCGTCGTTGATCTTTGAAGAATTGGCGGCCGTGACTGTGCCGCCCGGCTTGAACGCGGGCTTGAGCTTCGGAAATTTGTCAAACGAAGATTTCTTCGGCTCCTCGTCCTCAGCCATGCCGCCGACCGCCGTTATCTCGTCTTTAAAAGCGCCTTTGCCTTGCGCCTCTTGGGCGCGCTTATAGGAAGATACGGCGAATTCATCCTGCTCCTGGCGGCTGATCTGATATTTTTCCGCGCAGGTCTCGGCGCAGATTCCCATGTGGACATTGTCATAGGGATCCCAAAGCCCGTCTTTGACCACGCAATCAATCACTTGACCATGGCCCAGGCGATAACCGGTCCTGGCTTTTTCCAAAAGATAAGGGGCTTGGCTCATGTTTTCCATACCGCCCGTTGCCGCCACTCTGGCGTCTCCCGACCGAATTGCCTGGTACCCGAGAACTACTGATTTTGAGCCGCTGGCGCAGACCTTGTGAATGCAATCCGGCGTAAATCATGGCTTGGCGCGCCGGGGCTTGGCCTTGACCGGCCATCAGAACATTGCCCATAATGACTTCCTCAACGTCCTCGGGCTTGACCCCTGAGCGGGTGACCGCTTCCTTTATTACGGCCGCCCCAAGCCTGGCCGCCGGATTGGCCGCCAAAAGCCCGTTGAATCCCCCGATCATGGTTCTTGCCGCCGAAAGAATGTAAACGTTTTCCATTTTTACACCTCCATCCTGCCCAAAATTTACAAAATTCTTGCCCTTTCTTCCCTAGTAAGCTAAATCACATGGCAAAGTGACGACAAACCTATTACCTTTATTATAGACTTATGTCGAACGAAATGAAGGAAAACGGCGAACGTTTAGGCAAAGACTTTGGTTTGCTCTTGACCAGACTGCGCAACAACGCCAGCCTAAGCCTCTGTGGATTCGCCAAACTCGCTAAAGCTTCCCCGGCTTGGCTGTCATATATCGAACACGGGGAGCGGCGCCCCTCATGGGAGATGGTGCTTAATTCAATAAGAATCCTTTCCAAAAACGGCGCCTCAAAATCCTCGCTTGAAAAACTCCGTTCAACAGGCCAGCGCCTTATTCTGGCCAAAGCCTTTACCGCCAAAAGAAAAACTGGGGTCAGGTCTTCATTTATTCTGGATTCCCGCCTTCGCGGGAATGACAAATGAAGACCTGACCCAATTTTTAAACTTGTAAACTCTGTCGTATGGGATACGAAGTCGGAATAGGCAAATGGCTCTCCATGAGCCCCAAGGAACAAGAAGAGTATCTCCTCTGGGCCGAAGGCCAACGCGCCAAAGAGCTGGAGACTTTGACCTATGAAGAGGCTGCCAAACAACTCTTTAATGTATTGCGCTGGGGCGCATCTTTACCTTTCTACAATCGTCCTGATACGCCTTGTGGCGTGGGATCAGTCATTGACCCCAGCATCTGTCACCTAGGCCTGCCTCCTGAGCCCGTAGCTAAGACCTATCGTTTTTTAGAAAACACCGGCAACTCATATCTGATCACCGGCGGTGTAGCGAGCCGTATTCTAGGAGAGCCTTGTTGTTTAACCGCCAACCTGAGCGCGATAGTGTATGTTCGTCAAGAGAACCTGCCGACCCTCCTAATGAAAGCAAAAGCGGATGGGTTTCAATTTGATGAACATGAGTCTTTGGAAAATGCCAAAAAATGTTTTTGCTTTCGAATGCAAATGGGCTTTTTACGCGTAGATTGCATGGTTGCCACAACAACTTTTGAAACAGAGATACTTTCACGCTCTCTAACAATCCCGCTGGTGGATTACTCAATTCGTATACCGTCGCCTGAAGATTTGATTTTAATGAAGCTTATTGCCTACAGAGATCAGGATGTAGTGGACATTAAAAACATCGCTCTTCGGAACCGGGGGAAACTGGATGTAACTTACATGCGGCAGTGGGCCGAAGCCTGGCACCGCGCGGATTCCCAGTCCCAAATTTTGTCCCGCCTTGAAAAACTCCTCGAATACCTCAAACAAATCCCCTAACCAAAAATTTCCAACTTTAGTCCCAAACCAAAATAGGCCGAAATGGCTGTTTCCCGTCGTTCACAATTCGTGAAGACTTGCCTCTTGACAAGTTTTAACCGAAGCGGCAAAGTAAAAGCCGACAGTGGGAACAAATATGGAAAGCAATAGGGTCAGGTCTTCATTCATCTGGATTCCGGCTTTCGCCGGAATGACAGTCCAGCAGGCAGTCCCTTCAGCAGAAGGGGCAAATGAAGACCTGACCCTATTGCGTCTTTTTTATAGGAGGGTTCGATGAAAAAATCCTTAGTTGCCTTAGTTGCCTTATTTACCTCAGTTGCTTCAGCCTTGGCCGCCACCACTTTGACGGTCACGGTCAAAGACGCCTCGAATAACGATCTCGTGGGCGTTTACGTTTACGCCGTAAACTGGTCAACTAACGGCATGAGCAATTCTTCGCAGTTTTTAAAAACCGTGGCGGGCGGCACCACCGGTTTCACCCTGGAAGATAACAACTGGTACAACCTTATGGTCACCTCGCAGGGATATTCCCCCACTCTTAAAGAGCAGATGGAAGACCCGGAGCACCGGGGCGTCTGGGCTAACGGCCAGAGCAGCACCGAAGCCTTCACTCTAAATACCATCCCGGCCAGCCAGCCTGTGGCCCGTTTTGTAATAACCATTGCCAGCGGCTCAAGCAACAAGACGGTCAATGTCAACGTCAATAAACAGGGCGACCCTGCTCCATTGGGATCCGCCTTTGCCAGGCTTGACAGCGCCGGCGCCGCGGTTGTTGACATTTTCAATGTTCCGGCTCCAAATAAACTTAGAACTTATAACATCAATGCTTATGACCCGACAATGAATATCGGCGTAAACGCCACTTCAACCACCTATTTAACCGACGGGAAGGCCGTGCCCATTGCCCTTAATTTCGGCTCCACCGACGCCATGCCTCCGGACATGTACGGCGACCAAAGCAGCGCGGCCGGAGATTATATTGACGGGACCATCCAAAGCTCCTACACGGTCGGCAGCCAGTACATCTATATCCCCGGGGCAAGAATCGAGCTTGAGGCTTACAAATGCCAGCAGGGCGGTTCAAACTGCAGCTTCTGGTGGCAAAGCGGAACCAACGCTGACGAGAATGGCCGCTTTAAGTTCTACGGCCTTGATGAAGGCACAACCTACTATGCCAAGGTCTTCAGTAGCTGCGCCAGAGACGGCAGCACGTGTTTCGAAGGCTTTAAAAGCACAGCCGCGGCCGTCAATCCGGCTACCGGCGCCAATTACGCGCCGACTTCCAATGATTTCCTTTATACCGGCGGACGCCTTGTTCATAAAATCAAACTCAATAGAGCGCCCAAGGGCGAAGGCAAGCTAAGAATCGCCATTAAAGACCAACTGGGCCGGCCAATTTCGGATGCAGGGATCAGCCTTCATCCTGACTGGGGAGGGAATTGGCATACTGATCCGACGCCGTACGCTCTAAGAACCAACCACTTTTGCAACGTGAATGGCGATTGCTCCGCCGGAGTAGGCTATATCTGTGTAAATAACGCTTGCGTTAATCCAGCGAGCAACAGCATTTGCGAGAAAGACCCCTGGCAGCCGGCAAACAACCCGCCCTGGCATTGGAACATTGATATCTCCAGCCCGGGCTTGTCCAGTTTCAACGGACGGGTCACCACCGGCTATCTTGTAATCGAAAATTTGAACGAAGGCAATTACGGCATAGACGTCTGGACCCAATTTTCCAAAAACGGCACCAGTTACAATTCCGGACCGGATGGCCTAGCCGATTGGGGCTGGATACACAAAGGCTGCACAGCGAACAGCGCGGACGATCTCAGGGTGTTCATAGGCACCGCCGCGACCATAACTACGCCGGACGGAACTCTTACCAACTCTCTTGGCGACAATTTGTTTGTTTTTAACACTTCGGGCGCCTGGCAAAACAATATCAGCTCGATCACTGTTATCGTCAACATGGAAATCAGCACCGCGGCAAACTTGAGCGGTAATATCTCTTTCCCAAGCCAGATCACCTTAACCGACCCCATCATGATCATGCTTCAGGGCCAATGCTCAGACAGCGGAGAATGCCAGGCCGGCAACTACGCCTTTATGCAAAGCACCTATGCCGCGGCAACTTTCCCCTACCAAATTTACGTAGCAACAGGCACCTACTGGCTTAATGTCATCTCAAATTACTGGGGCCAGGTAAGAGAAGAAGGGGGCGGCAGCGGCAACATTCAATTTACCACCACAACAAATGCCATCGTTAAAAACTTCAAATTCGCGCCCTCCGGAAGATTGACCGGCAATGTTTACAAGCCTGACGGCAACCTTTTTAAGCCTGGGCAGACGGCAAACGGCTCCTATTTGGGCGGAGGCGTTAGCGCCAATGGCGACAACAGCGGGAATTGGGGCCAAATCGCCGACAACGGCAGTTATCTGATCGGCGGACTTTTGCCCGGAAACTTCAGGATCCAGCCCCAGACCTGGGGCGCCGATACTATTTGGACAGCTCCTGAACCAAAACCCGAGGCCCAAATTACCGCTTATACCGACACCACGCTCGACATTAAATTCGCTGAAGGCGCGTTTATCCGATTGCAGGCATCCACCGCGGCTCTTCCCACGGTTGACACCGGCTGGATGCAGTGGGGCGTCGGGGGCGAGCGCTATTCTGGCTTGCGCATGCCGGCCGGCGGCGCCTTCACCAACGAGATCCTGCCGATATTGTTCGACGACTATGAAGGCAAATATTTTATGGATTATGGAAACCCGCCTCAAGGTGGCAATCAATACACTTGCTGGAATGCCAATCAAACCAGGCCCCTTGGCGGCTGGTGCCCGGTGCTGGTGCCGACAGGCAACACTTATGACTTTTACCTTACCAGGCACGGCGATGGAAAATGGGAAGGAGAGGGACAAGGCAACTGCAGCCAAGGATGCGGCACCCAGCCGTACTTTACCATCCTTTTTTCTTCCAAAAACGTCACCATTGACTCAATCAAAGCCAGCACCGAGGTTTACAGTTGGAGCGGACAAATCTCAACGTATGCCGCTATTCCGCTCAATCTGACACCGGCAACCACCACGGCCCAGGGCGCGGTCTTGAAAGGCCGGGTTTACGCCGACAACATCATCAGGGAACAGGACTTCAAGCAATTCGGCGGCAGTATAGAAAATTTCTTTAAATACCTGCCGCATTTGGTGGTTTATGACGAAAACAAAAACTTCATCGGCGCCGCTGAAACCACTCCTTTAATGGCGGAATTAATGCCGAAGGTTCATCTTATAGACCAAGCCTTTGTGAGCAACGACTGGACCGCGTTTCATACCGCAATGTTCTCACCAGTTAATTTCCCGAGCGGCTGGAACTATGAAATCCGCGGATTGCCTGCCAACACCAAGCTCTACGCGGCCATGAGCACGCCCAACTACCCGCCGGCTAATTTTAACTGGACCACTGGGGTGGATGGATCAACAAAAACATGGGACATCAACTTTGAGGCGCTGGGGGCAGGCGGCGCAATATATGGCGTGGTGACCACGACCAACGCTTCTTCAGGCTCCTGTACCGCCGGCTCAACCTGCCTGGAATCCGCCTTGGTTACAATTGAAGGGGTTGGATATCCCAAGAAAAAAGCGACCACCAGCTCCCTGGGCGCCTACCGCTTCGACGGGCTTCCGGCCGGAAACTATCTCATCCATGTCACAGCCTCGGGTTATACACCCCAAAGAAAAGAACAGGAAGTGCCTGCCGCGGGAGCGGCCGCAGGTTCGGCATATCAAGTGATATTTCCCATGCAAGTCGCGGGCAACGGCGTCATCGCCGGATCGCTCTGGACGTCAATGAGCCCTCCGACCAAATGCGCCAACGAAACGGCGTGCGACTCAGCTTATGTCAAGGCTTACGACGAGACCTTAAACGTGGCCGACCCCAACACGCCGCTCGTCATCAGCAAAGCCGCCGCGGTAAAGGGCGACTACACCCTTAAGGGACTGACCAGAGGCCACCTTTATAAGGTATATGTGGTGGTTCCCGGCAAATACGTCTTGAGCGTCACCACCGCCGTTGCTTCCGTCGGAAATACTTCCGGCGTTGACTTTCTCTTGCCGGAAAAGCCGGCTGACGTGGACATGTTCGTCAAGAAAGAAGACGGCAAATATAAATTCCTGATCAACAATCCCAAAGCCTTTGACGACGGCTGGCTCTGGGCTGTCAAGGCGCCCAACGGGGTGTTCATTTCCACGGCTGTTGCCTACAGCCCTGACGGCACATCGTCGCCGGAGGTCACAAGTAAAATCGTGGATCTTCCCGGCGACAAACTATCTCTGGAACTTAACGCAAATACCTATGACACAGCGGCTTCACAATGGGTGCTTCACATCGTCGCCTTATATGACGACGGGGCCAAAACCCTGGTCAAGGACGTGCTTTTCGGCACCAATATCGCCAACAACACCAAAAAACCCATGGACGCGGAAATCATCGGCGACGACGACAAGGACGACACTGGAAAGCGCGGCAATGAAGTCTGTATTGACGCCACAGGAAAAAATAACAGTGCCGTGGCCTTCCCGGCAGGTTCGGTCATCAATGTGGGTACCAGGACTATTCCCACCATCGGGTTTACCGAGAAAAGCACCGGGACTTTGACCGGAGGCCAGGCTGGAGGAACATTTTTGGGAAGCGCTTACGAGGTCAATCTAACAAGCATCCAGTTTACGGACAGGCCCCTGGAAATAACGGTTCAATACAATAAAGACGCGGTTGGAGCCGATTTGACCAAACCTGAACTGACCTATTATGACTCTACCAATCAAAAATGGACCAAAGTTGACGGCCAGGTGACTATTGACCCTTCTAAGGGCACTGTTTCGGCCAAAGTAAAGACCAAAAACAGCCGGGCATTCTCCTTCGGCAGCACCAGCGCGCGCTATGGCGCGGCTTCAGCCAAGGTTGCGGGCGGCCAGTATGTCTACAACCCATTGGCGGCCACCGGCGGCGCCGGACTTTTTGCCGTGGGCGTTTCAGCGGCGGGCACCGGCCTTGCGGCATCCAAATACGTCCAATATAACTTACCCAATCCATTCAACTTAAAACCAAAGACCGTTACCTTAATTAATGGAACCGGCTCAGGAATCGCCACCGCTATTTCCGGCACCTACATTGTGGCGGCGCCCACAGGCTCCGGAACGGTTAATGTCACCATCCGTATTTATAACGTGGCCGGAGACCTGGTCAGGGAAATCACCGACACGGCAACTGCCGGTTTCTACAATTACTTCTACTGGGACGGCAAAAACAAATCAGGCTCCGAAGTCGCCTCAGGCGTGTACTTCGCGGTTGTCGACGCGCCCGGGGCTCCCAAAAAAGAACCGATCAAGATGGTTGTTATAAAATAGGGAACAAGGGAACGAGGGAATAAGGGAATGGAGAATAACGGTAAGAAGGCCGTAAACACATACAAAGATCTTAATGTTTGGAAGAGATCGTATGAACTATCATTGGAAGTTTACAGGAAAACGGCCAATTTTCCAAACATAGAGACCTATGGCCTGACAGCGCAAATGCGCAGGGCAGCTGTTTCTATCGCCTGTAACATTGCAGAAGGCAATGGCCGTCAATCCCGCAAAGAGTATCTTCAGTTTCTCTCGATAGCTCATGGCTCTTTGAGCGAACTGGAAACTCAAACAATGCTTGCTAAAGACCTGGGTTACATAACCCAGGAAGATTTCCAAAAAATTCATGAAAAAGAAATGGAGGTAAATCGTATGTTATTAAGCTTGATAAGCGCTTTGAAAAAAACGCCCCCCCGCTCTCTTGTCCTTTCCCTTATTCCCTTATCCCTTATTCCCTTATCCCTTGCCCACGCCTCTGGCGTGGGCACAACGGGCGCGGCATTTCTGCGCATCCCGGTGGGGGCCCGGGCCGCGGGCATGGCTTCGGCTTATTCGCCTTTTGCCGACGACATCACGGCCATCTATTGGAATCCGGCCGGCTTGGCCCGCATGGAGAAAAAAGAGGTGTCGCTCTCTTATAACGCTTACTTTGCCGATGCCTCGGCCCAGTTTGTGGGCTATGGCCATCCGACCAGCAAAGGCACTTTTGCCGGGGCTGTCAATCTCTTCGGGGTCAAGGACATTGAAAAGCGCTCGATTACCGGCGGTGACGCCGATACCCCTGACCTAGGCTCATTTAAAACCCAGGACTTGGCTGCCATTTTCGGCTGGGGCTATAAATTCGACATCGAGGGCAAAAACTTGAACGTCGGCGCAGCTGTCAAATACATCAGCTCGGACTTGGGAGACACCACGGGAGTGGGGCTTACCTACGGCAATGTTGACGCTAAGGCCGCCACTTTTGCCGCGGACTTAGGCGCGATGATGGATATAGGCGAACCTGAAGCGATTGCCGGCGGAACCTTGAACGGCTCCTTAGCGGTCTTGAACCTGGGAGGAGAAATTAAATTCAAGGATGAAAGCGATCCTCTCCCTTTGAACGTCAAACCGGGTGTGGCTTGGAAAAGAAAGCTGGCGGACAGGGACTTTGCCGCGGCCTTGGATGCCGACATCCTGGTCAATGACTCCAAGAATTACGTCAACCTCGGCTTTGAATACTGGCTGATCGAACAATTAGGCCTTCGCGCCGGCTATCAGCTCGGCCGCGACAAGGGTGCCGGCCTCGGTATTGCCGCAGGCATGGGTTTCAAGCACGCAGGTCTGGGCGTTGACTACGCTTTCGTCCCCTTCGGCGACCTCGGCGACACCCACCGGGTCAGCTTGTCGTATAAATTCTAAAAACGAACTGGAAAATACCCCCCACCCTGCCCTCCCCCACAAGGGGGGAGGGGTATAAAAGAAGATAAGCCTCCCGTATGAGGAAGAAACCAGTTGATTTCCCCTCCCCCCTTGTGGGGGAGAAAGAACAATTTTTGGTCCCATCCCCCCTTGTGGCGGCCAGGGACTCTGGCCCCAACTCCGTCCCCGAAGCTCTACGAAGCGGGGTGGAGGGCAGTCGAGCACGCAGTCCCGTGCGGTAGACACGGGGCAGGGTGGGGGGTTAAATGTCCGTCGTCTTAGCCCGCAATCTTAGAAAAAATCTTACCGACGCCGAACAAAAACTTTGGCGATTCTTGCGCCTGCGGCAAATGGAAGGCTGGAAATTTCGCAGGCAGCAACCCATAGGACAATATATTGTTGACTTTGTTTGCAATGAAAAAAAATTGATTATCGAGATTGACGGCGGCCAGCATACTGAACGACAAAATTACGACCAAAAACGAACAGAATGGCTCGAGTCCCAAGGTTTTAAAGTCCTTCGATTTTGGAATAATCAAGTTCTCCAGGAAACTGACGCGGTCAGAGAAATGATTTGGAACGAACTGGAAAATACCCCCCACCTTAATCCTCCCCCACAAGGGGGGAGGAAACAAACGAATAGGAGGCGCGAAATACCGTGAAAAAAATACTTATTTTAACTTCAGCTATCACTCTATCTGCCGCGAGCATACGAGCGGCCGATCTGACCGTCCAATGCGTTAATGCGGCTGATCAGGGCGTTTCCGGCGCAACCGTCTTTTTTATCGCTTTCAGTTCTTATGCCAGGACAAACCCTCCTATACCTATGGGCGCCCCTGATCCGGATCTTTCCAATAGCGGCGTAAGCGATTCAAGCGGCAGCGCGACGCTCTCAAGCATTTCACCCGACATTGAATATGACTATGTCTGCAGCAGTCAAAGCCTGGGCCCTACTGTAGACGAACAATTCAGGGACGGCTGGAAACGTCCTCGCGTCAAATCAAACGCCAATGTATCCAAACAGGTCAGATTGGACCGGACCCTCGGCCCTGAGTATATTCCTCTCAATATCACCCTGACCGGCCTGCCCGGCACGTCGCAAAAGATCTTATGCCACGCCCAGCTTGGTTCTGAACCGATCGGAGACGGGGTCATCGCTGCTTCGGCCGCGGTTTCCAGCGGCCAGCTTCACAATATCAAAAGGCCGGGAAGCGGACTAAGCCCTGCGTCCGTCAATGTTGACTGCTTTGCTCCAGGATTAGGCAAAGGAAACAGAACCTCGGTCCAAATTTCCTCAACCTCGTCAAGCACTGACGCGATTTTGGATTTGGGCAAAGAATTCATGCCCTCCGCCATTAATACCGCGGCCGGAATGCAAGGGGAAATGCAAGGTTCTGTCGGCGGGGAAGGCGCTTGTTTTAAATTATTCAAATTAATCGCCAGTTCAAGCATCACCCTGACCGGCATAAACGATAGGGCTGAGGTGGAGATCAAGGACTCAAGCAATACCGCCTTTTCCTCTGGATTTTTCATGCGCATGCCCGCTGATAATAATGGCCGGGTCTGTTTTCCCAAAACCCCGGAATTTCAATACCAGCCGGTTTCCGACCCAATGGCCGGATCAGGGACACCGCCGCCTCCGCCGCCCGGCGCTTTCGGCCTAATGACCGGCGGCACATATTTCTATATGGCTTCGGCTAATAACGTGGCCTCAAGCGGCCCGGTAAAATTCGTCATGGCAAATCAACGGCTTGATTTTGACGTAAAGTTGAGCACAACCTTGGGCGGTAAAATCGTTATTTATGCTTCCATCGCTTCCAGCGACGGCACCACTGTTCCTTTCCGTGGCGCGGCCATAATGGTGCGCCCGGCCTTTAGATCATGTTTTACGCTCTTTGTTCCCGGCCTAACCCCAAGTCCCGTCTCTTTCGACAAATGCCTAGGCAATATGAATTTTTGTCCAGGAAAAACAAACCAGTTTGTCCAAACAACAACCGGATACGCCTCAATTGATGTGACCCTGGGCGGCTTTTATGCCGTGGAACTGATACATCCGGAATTTCTCCAGGGAAGACCTTGGATCTCCGAAGCCGGGCCTGACCAGCGGTTTAATTCCAGTGACGATATGGTTTTATTTGTTTCTTCAGACGCTGGAAAACTCGGCCAGGGCACAATTGACATGTCCGGCAACTGCACGGCTATTGTCGTCAACAACAACAACAAGTACGGCGACGACGAGGGTCTTCCTTTGAATATCACCGTCAAATTCGCCACCTCCACGGCCGGAACCATCACCGGCAATCTCTATTTCCCGCAAACCGCGGATTTAAGCGGTGATCCAATTATGATCATTGCCCGGGCCAAGGGCCAGGATATGAGAGGCGGCTTTGATCCAAATCAAAATGTCTCATCCGCCACAAAAATGGGATTTACCGTGATCGGCGATAATGAGGCCGGCGGCCTCGGCTCCCAAAAATCTTCAACCTACACCTATACCATCAACGTGGCCACCGGCTCAGGCGCCCAATACGAACTCTTCTTAAAAGGAGGCGGAAACTGGGGTTTGGTCTTTAGAGAAGGATTCTTCCAGCCGATTGTTGATTTAAGAACAACCAGCTCCGCAACCGTCAATTTTAACTTTGCCCAAGCCGGCTCCCTTAAAGCCTCAATTTATAAACCCGACGGCTCCAGATTCACCCCCAATTTCAATCCTGATTCCACCCAGAACCAACAGTTCTTCGGGGCCAGGTGCGAGGCCTTTGGTGAAGAATCCCCCGGATTCGGCGGGGCCGACCTTTCCTCCGACGGAACCTGCCGAATCGGCAATCTTTTACCCGGCAGCTACACCTTTAAACTTTTCGGTTACGGGCCCGAAGAAAAATTTACCACTATTAAAAAAGCGGTTGAGCTTATTGTCGGCTGTTCAACCGCCACTCTGCCGGCTAACGTTAACTTCTCAGCCAAAGGATCTAAACTGCTAGTCCGTTCTTTGCCGGCCGGCACGCCTCTAACCTTGGATGTCATTGCAAAAATGGGAGGCCTTGGCGGCGCGAATTTTGATTTTGAAAATGAACTGTCCACCGCCACTATGAATTTCCCCATGCCTACCACCGCCTGTAAGCCGAAACATAATATCCAAAGATGGGAAACAGGGCCCCAGGATTTTTACCTTGTTTTACACCAGGAAGCCATGGTCCCGCCGGAGCCCCCTGCCCCCGGGTCCGGCCCCCAGCCTTTTGATCCATCCGCCTTCCTGCCGACCTACACCGGAAAAAATTATGTCTTGATTTTGGGCAGTAAAAAGAACGTTTACGTCAATGAACAGGCCGGCGTATCCTGCAATTACAATCCGGCCTTTGCTCCGCCTCCGCCGCCATGTCCGCCGGGCCAAGTCTGTCCGGATATCGGCAAAAGGCGCTGTCTTGAAATTCCATTCGATAATGTCGGCACAGCGAGTTTTTCCGGAACTTGCACCGGCAAGGACATTGTCCGGCTTGAGGACTGCCGGACTTTCGGCAAAAACTTCGACAAGTTCTTTCAATATCTGCCATACGGCTTTTATCAGGACCCAACCGGTAAATTTCTTGGTTTGAGCATCTGCGTGCCCAATGTCGAGAAATCTACCGATGTTTTTGTCCTGGAAGGCATGGCCCGCCTCGGGTTTTGCGAGCAATTTATAAACAAAGTCAGACGCGACGGCTTTAAGCACGCCATCGAATATCTGCCCAATTTCACGACCGGCCGGGCTGTTTTCGACACTCCCAATTATCCGCCGGTCGTTAAAGAGGGCATCTCCGGGTCCGGCGCCAAGACAATCAATGTTAATTTCGATCAAGAGGCAGGCGCCGGAGCAGCTCTGCAAGGCGTGGTCGCGACGACTATGAGCGTTGTTCTACAAGACGCTTTAGTCGTGGTCGAAGCCCCTTTTGATAAAGAAAAAACCTTGACCGACGCAAACGGCAATTACCTTTTTGAGGGATTGGCTTCGGGCCGCCATCGTCTGAGGGTTTTAAAACCCGGGTACGCGGCTCAGGAAAGAATGGTCAAATTGATAAACAATTCCACGACAACCGTTGACTTTACCGGCGCAAACGACGGCCTCATCGCGGCGCCAGGCGGATGCCGGGGAACCATCCTTTCCCAGGTTTATCCCAGCCGGACGGCTATCGGCGGAGTCAAAGTGATCTTGATCAATGAAACAACCCTTAACCAGATCAGCCAGGGAACGGCAAGCTCGGACCGGGGCGTCGCCAAGATTGAAACGGTTACCGGGCCTGACGGAACTTACCAGGCGGACGGCCTGCTTATGAACAATGTTTACCGGATTGTGCCGAGGCTGGAAGGAAGAATAACGGTAAGCACCAACGTGGTGGTGACTTCAAGCATGACCGCGGCGCCTGATCTTATTCTGCCGACCAGGCCCCCTCTGCCTGACAATGTCAAGTTAAGCAAGAATTCCAACGGGTCTTTGACCTGCGAGGTCCAGGCCCCCATGAGACTTGTTTCCCTGCCCAGCGCCTTCTACCGGACCGGCAATTGCCCGGTGCAAGAGGCAAGCGCCACAGCCCTGACGGTCAGCTCCAATACAACCACGGGATTCAGCTTTGGCTTAAGCGCGGCCCAGGCGGCGCAAAATGCCTGTGTGCGCATTGTCATGGACACCGGAAGAAGAAAAGAAAATTTTGACTTTCCCGTGTCCCCGCAAATAGCCGGCCGCGGCTCGGAAAAATTAGACGACATTCTCTCAGAAGGCGCCACCATCACTCCCGGAGAATCAGGCACAAACCTTGAAGTGGAAGCCCATGACCTTACTTTGAGCACCGCGGCAGAATCAGGCAGCGGCTCGGTTTCGGTCCAGGAAGAAAGCGCCGGCGGCCATGCCAATAACTCAGACGGCACCATCCAAAGCAATATCGTGACCGTTGAGCTTTCCAGCGTTACCCAAACCTCAGGCCAAGCCCTTGATCTTTATCTTGGAGGGCTCTCAGCTGAAACTCTTGATTCCGTGGCCAGCGGAAAATCAATCGTGGTCCAATATGACAGCGGCTCCGGCGCCTGGCAGGAAGTGAAAAGCGCTTCCGTAACCATCAATACGGTTGATAAAACCGTAGGCATTTCTCTTAAATCCGTCAGGCGCGCTTTCAGCCAGCATCTTGGCTTGGCCGCTTTACAGGCCATGCCGGATGCAGGCTTGGCTGTCTATCAAGAAGGAAGGGGTTACGCGCCATTGCAAACCACGGCCAGCACCCAAGAAGGAACCTTTGCCATTAGATCAGCCGCTGTCGGCATTGCCAGCCCGGATAGCCGTTACCGGCAATACAATTTCCCCAATCCATTCAATCTCAAAACGAAAACCGTCACCTTAAGAGGCAATACCCAGGCCACTATCACCGGAACATATATTGCCGTCACTCCACAAGGATCAGGCACGGTAAATGTCACCATCAGAATTTACAACCAAGCCGGCGACCTGGTCAGGGAAATAGCCGAAACCGCCACGGCCAATTATTTCAACTACTACCACTGGGACGGCAAGAATGAATCCGGCAAAGAAGTGGCCTCAGGAACTTATTTCGCCGTAATTGACGCCCCCGGCGCGCCCCGAAAAACCCCCATCAAAATGGTAGTTATAAAATAAAGACCTGACCCCTCTCCCCGTTTCCCTCGCCCCGTGAAACGGGGAGAGGCGGCTAGGGCCTTTGGCCCCAGCTCCGTCCCCGAAGCTCTGCGGAGCGGGGGCAGGGTGAGGGGTTTTTCAGGAATTCGAGAACCGCGATCTGCGACGCCAAACAATCAGAATAAGCGCACAAAGCCGGCCAATTTTGCGGAATCTGCCTTAAAACAGAAGGCTCGCCAAAGGAAACAACCAAAGGCGAAGTCTGAAGTCTGAAGCCTAAAGTCTGAAGCCGTGAAATTTTATACGTCCCGGCCAATTTTTTAACAAGTTCGACTTCCTCGGGGGATATCCCCAGTGAACCGGAAATGGCGCGGGGTTTGTGAAAGATG
>JACQWW010000050.1 GCA_016209025.1 Elusimicrobiota bacterium
CCGATAATTGAGCGGACCGCGGCTGTTCCCACACCCAGCTCTTCTATGGCCAGCTTGGCCGCGGCCATAAGCTTGGGGTGCGTGGTCAGTCCCAGATAATTATTGGAAGTCAAATTGACGACTTTTTTGCCGTCAATGACAGAAACCGCCTGCTGGGAAGTTTCAAGGATTCGCAGCCGGCGGTAAAGCCCGCTGCGGCGTAATTGTTCCAATTCTTCCGCGATAAACGACATTGAAGAAAACGCGGTGGTCATTATCAGGACACCTCCAAGACGATCTTGCCGGACTCTTTTTGGGGCGCGCTGAATAACCGGAAAGCCTCCAGGGCATCTTTTAAAGGAAAAACATGGGTTACTATGCTGTTTAAATCAAACTTGCCGTATGAAACCAAAAAGTCAAGCTCCTCCCATGTTTCAAAAAGCCTGCGTCCGATGATTCCGTAAATGCGCAGGCCCTTGAAAATAATGTCTTCACCGATATCAATGCCTGTTTTTCCTGAAGTCAGACCGAAAAGAGAAAGCCGGCCTCCGTTTCTTAAAACCTGAAAAGCCATTAAAGAGAGAGGGGCGGCTCCCGACATTTCCAGGCAGACGTCGTAGCCTTCCTTGGCTTGTTTTATGGAAAGCAATTTTTCTTTTAATTCTCCTTCGCCGGCGCATTCCGGACCGAAAACATAATGAGCGCCCAGTTTTTTAGCCAGCTTCGCCCTGAAAGGGCTTTTTTCAACCGCGACCACCAGAGAAGCGCCCTTGGCTTTGGCGATTTGAACCGCGGACAATCCTTGGGGCCCGCAGCCCAGCACCACCACCGTTTTGCCCTCCACCGGCTCGACCGTCACGGCGTAAAGGGCGTTGCCCACCGGCTCCATCAGGCTGGCCCAGTTATAAGGCACTTGGGCGCCGAATTTCCAAAGAACTTTTTCCGGCAGGGCCGCATATTGAGCAAAGCCGCCGTCCAAATCAAAACCAAGCAGAAGCATTTTCCGGCAAATATGGCGGTCGCCATTCAAACAGGAAACGCATTTGCCGCAAAACAAATGCGACTCCACCGCGACCTTATCGCCTTCCTTAAAACGCTTGGCCCCTTTGCCGAGCTCAATAATTTCGCCGCAGACCTCATGGCCGAAAATCCTGGGAGTTTTGACCCGAGATGGAGCCCAGGTCGTCCAATTAAAGATAGAAAGGTCACTGCCGCAAATGGAAGCCCGGTGGATTTTAATCAGCGCTTCGCCCTCGCCTGGACGCGGTTTTCTCATCTCAACAACCTGGGCTCCGGGACCCGGCTTCGTTTTAACCAAGGCAAGCATAACTCAATGCTATAAAAATGCGACGCATAGTGGTAAGATAATGGAGAGATTGACATGAAGTCCGTGACCGCGGCTTTTTTCCGAAAAATAAAACAGAAAACAGTTATTGCCAATCTTGTCATGGCCCTGCTGGTTTTTTCCAGCGGGTTCGGCATTCCATCGGTTGTCTACTTTGCCGATCAACAGTTGATCAAGGGCTGGGAAGAACGATGGCCGGCAATTTATTTTCCTCCGGAAGAAGCTTTTCCTGAAATGCCGGACTTACCTGATCTAATCGCCGCGGCTCCAATGCCGGAGAGCGCCGCGCCCGAAGCGCCTCTGCAAATGCCGCCGATTCCCAGGCTTTATCCGCAAAGACAGACGCAGACCACAAGATCGGCCTTTACCGAAAAGACGACTCAGATTTTGACTTTAATCCAGACGAAAACATCGGAAGCGCCCATTAAATGGCCGAAAGATTACACGAACCTTCTTTTGTGTATCATCGGCATTTCGTTTTTAGGCATTCCCGGCGCCAGTTTTCTCGTGAGAATGGATGCCGGTCCGATGATGAGATTTCTCAACACCCTGACCATCTTTTGCGTCTTTTGCTATTCGCTGATTTTTCTGTACCGGGGTTTTTATCACTCAACCGGCTCCGGCAGTCTCGTGGGAATCATCCTGGGTCTGGCCGCGGCCGGCTGTTCTATTTACGGGTGCTACAACAGCTACCTGGAAAAAGAAACCTAAAACAATGACCCCCTCACCCTACCCTCTCCCTCGAGGGGCGAGGGTAAATAAAAAAGGCCGCTTGACCATAGGCGGTTGTGACGCCGTGGGACTTGCCCGGCGTTTCGGCACGCCGCTTTATGTTTTTGACGAAGAACAGCTAAAAGCAAACTGCGCCGCTTACCGCGAATCATTCCAGATTTTCTACCCCAACGAAACGCGCATAGCCTACGCCGCCAAATCTTTTCTGACAAAAGCCATGGCCGGACTGGTGCTGGATGAAGGTCTTTTTTTGGACGCGGCTTCCGCGGGCGAATTATACACGGCCACATCAGCAGGTTTTCCGTGCTCCAAAATTTACCTGCACGGCAACTGTAAAACACAAGAGGAAATTGAAACAGCCTTGAGGCGCGGCGTCCACAGAATCATCGTGGACAATGAACAGGAACTGGAAAGCATAAATTCAATCGCGAAGCGTTTGGGCAAAACAGCGCGCATCTTGATTAGGCTGACTCCCGGCGTCGAAGCCCACACTCACGATTACACGAAAACCGGCCAATTGGAAACAAAATTCGGCATTCACATCGCCGGCAGCCTTGCCATGACCGCGGCGCGAAAAACGCTGAATATGAAAAATATCGAACTGCGCGGTTTTCATTGCCATATCGGCAGTCAAATTTTTGAACTGAAACCTTATAAAACCGCCATATCCATACTGTTTGAATTTCTTGAAAAACTCAGATCAAAAACAGGCCGCGTGTTCAATGAGCTTGATTTGGGAGGGGGGCTGGGAATCCGTTACCTGGATGAGGACAAGCCTCCGGAAATTCGAGAATACGCCAAAGTTATTTCACAAACAGTGGTTCAATGCGCCAAAAAATTCTCTTATCCTCTGCCGCGGCTTATCGTTGAGCCCGGTCGCTCCATTTCCGGCGGCGCCGGAACAACCCTTTACACGATCCGGTACATAAAAACAATTCCCGGCGAAATAAATTACGTCATCGTTGACGGAGGCTTTTCGGACAATCCCAGGCCCGCTCTTTACGGCGCCAAGTATAAAGTCGTTGTCGCGGACCGCGCCGGTTTACCCGCCAATTTCCGATGCACCGTCTCAGGCAAGCACTGCGAAGCCGACACTTTGTTTAAAGACGTGAAAATTGCGAGGCCAAGACAGGGCGATATTCTCGCTGTTTTTGCCACCGGCGCTTACAACTACTCCATGGCCTCCAATTACAACCGCTACCCCAGGCCCGCCGTGATCATGGCCGATAAGGGCAAGGTTCGCCTTATCGTCCGGCGCGAAACCCTCAAAGACCTTATTAGGCAGGATGCAGGATGACTATTGCGCCCCTATCGGTAGTCGCAAAAGGAATGCCAAAAAAACGCCTTTGACATCTATCCCTGGTCATTATGAAACAAACAAGCAAAACATCTAAGGATTTTAATAGCGGCGCCTTTAAAAAAACACCTTTTGTAGCAATAGACTTTGAAACGGCCGATTACGGCAGAGACAGCGCCTGCGCGGTTGGGCTTGTGCGGGTGGAAAATTCAGTCATTACAAAACGCGTTCATTATCTGATCAAACCCCCCAGGAAATCTTTTCTCTTTACTTATCTGCACGGCATAGGCTGGAAGGATGTCTGCCGTAAACCGACATTCGCGCAGTTGTGGCCCAAGATCGAGACAATTTTTGAAGGAATCGATTTCCTGGCGGCGCATAGCGCGAGTTTCGATAGAAACGTGTTGCGCGCGTGCTGCGCCGGGGCCGGCATAAAGTATCCGCCCTATCCGTTCACCTGCACGGTCAGGTTGGCAAGAAGCGTGTGGAAAATTTATCCGACCACCCTGCCGGATGTCTGCCGGCATTTGCAATTGGAATTAAAGCACCATGACCCGCTTTCTGACGCCGAAGCATGCGCGCGCATTGTTATCGCCGCCCACCAGGAAAAAAACCAGACTACGCCAAGACGAGCGTTATGGTAACGAAATTATTCCAACTAAATTTGTTTTCTTACAATGTCAGTTTATTGTTATTGGGGTAAGGCTAAACCCGGCCAGAGGATAGGGCCGGTCTGCCATCTGCTTGCGTATCACAGTCTGGATGTGGCGGCGGCAGGGAAAGTGCTGCTGGAAGAAGACAGCCTTCTGCGTTCACGCCTTGTTCGTTGTTCCGGCCTGGATGAAGACCGATTCATACGATGGGCGACATTCTTTCTTGCCATCCATGATTTAGGAAAATTTTCCGACAGGTTCCAAAAGCTGCGGCCTGATTTGGTCCAGCTTTTGGGAGGGGCGCTCAGCCAACGGCCTTATAACACTCTGCATGACAGCATCGGGTGGCAGGGATTTCTGGAATTGGTCTGGTTTAGGGCTTGGCAGGATGGATGGTTCGGCCTTGACAAGGCCTCCACGCCTGATGAATACGCTTGGACGGATGTAATTTATCCATGGGCCTCGGCTGTTATGGGGCATCATGGCAAGCCCCCCGAGTTGGGAAACGCTGGGGGATTGTCCCGGACCAGTGAATTTTTCGATTCCATGGGAAGCGCTGCCGCTGTTGAGTTTGCGCAGGCTGCGGCAAAGATGCTTTTGCGAAACGCAGACCAGCCCCTGGTCTTTGACGACAGACTCACGATCTATTCCAAGCGGCTTTCCTGGTTCTTGGCCGGACTGACTGTCCTTTGCGACTGGATAGGGTCCTCAACCGAGCCTGGGCATTTTGAATACGAGATGGAGTTACGGCCCTTGCCTGAGTATTGGGCTAAATGCGCCTTGCCACGGGCGCGCAAGGCGTTGGAGGAGAGCGGCGTTCTTCCCAGCAGGGTTTCCAGGCGTTGCGGCGTCAAAACGCTTTTTCCAAAAATCAAACCCAGTCCTTTGCAAAAGCACGTTTCATCATGCGGCTTAACCGAGGGTCCTCAGTTGTTCATTTTGGAGGACGCGACCGGCAGCGGCAAAACCGAGGCTGCGCTGGCGCTTGCGCACCGCATTATGGCCGCCAGCTTAGCCGAAGGGGTCTTCCTGGCTCTTCCCACCATGGCAACGTCCAACGCCATGTACGATCGCGTCGCCGAGGTCTATAGGCAATTTTTCAGCGGGGGAAAGCTGCCATCGCTTGTGTTGGCGCACAGCTCGCGGCATCTATCCGAGGAGTTCGAGAAGTCCATCCGGCTCGGACAATCAGATATTGCGCGCGATGACAGCGCGGAGGATTCCGGCGCGCAATGCGCCGCGTGGCTCGCGGACAACCGCAAAAAATCTCTTCTGGCAAGTTTTGGCGTGGGCACCATAGATCAGGCTTTAATCGCTATCCTACCCGCGCGCCATCAATCTCTCCGGCTCTTAGGGCTCGGCAGGAGCGTCTTGATTGTTGACGAGGTCCACGCGTGCGACCCGTACATGCACATTCTGCTGCGCGCTCTCCTTAAGTTTCACGCGGCCCAAGGCGGCAGCGCCATCCTGCTCTCCGCCACGCTTCCCCTTAAAATGCGCCGGGAACTCGCCGGGTCCTTTTGTAAAGGGTTAGGTTTAGAGGGGGCTGTCTTGACGGCGCAGGCCTATCCGCTCGTGACGCATGTGTCGGCTGATTCCTCATCTGAAACTGCGGTCAAGACAAGAAAAGACATCCCCAGAACAATCAAAGTCAATTTTGTGCATTCCGAGAATGACGCCGAAAAGCGCATCCTCAATGCGGTCAACAGAGGCGCTTGCGCCTGCTGGATGCGCAACACGGTGGCTGACGTTCGTTCGGCCTATGAGCGGCTGGCTGGCCGCATTTCCCCGGAGCGTCTCATTCTTTTCCATGCGCGTTTTACAATGGGTAACAGGCTGGAGATTGAAAATAAAGTTAAGGCAACATTCGGCAAGGAAAGTTCAGGAAGTCAACGCGCAGGCAAGCTTCTCATCGCCACGCAGGTTGTGGAGCAATCCTTGGACCTGGACTTTGACTTCATTGTCAGCGACCTTGCGCCCATGGACCGGTTGATCCAGCGTTTTGGCCGTCTGCACCGCCACAAGAGAGACGCTAAAGGGAAGGTGACAAATGGGAAGGATTGCCGGTCTCCCGCTGAATTTGTTGTGCTGGCTCCATCTCAACAAGGGGAACCAAAACTTGAATGGTACAAGGATTTTCTTCCAAAGGCCTCGAGCGTGTATCCGTGGCACGGACGGCTGTGGCTGACGGCCAAGCTGCTGGCCGATCGGGGGTATTGCTTGTTGCCCCAAGACGCCCGGGATTTGGTGGAGAAAGTATTTGGCGACAACGCCGATGACTTTATCCCCAAGGGATTACTCCCTCAAGAAATGCAGGCTGAGGGCGAAGATAAGGCCAAGAAAGGCATTGCTACATTGAACGCTTTGAAATTAGATGACAGCTACGAATCCACACCTAACACATGGCTTAAAGATGTTGAGACCCCGACCAGGCTTGGGGAGAAGCAGGTATCTATCCGTTTGGCGAAATGGGATGACACATCTCTTCTACCCTGGATTAACGCGCCAAAACATTCTTGGGACCTAAGCCAGGTGGAAGCTTCTTGCTATTGGATTGCCGAGGCCATGCCTTCGGGCAACCCGGCTTTGGCTCAGGCCATTGAAGCAGCCAAGGAATCAATGCCGGACAAATGCAAGTGGGCTATACTGGTTGCGATGCGTGAAAGGTCAAACAATGTCTGGGAGGGAGCGGCACGGGACCGAGAAGGCCGCGCTGTGACACTCCTCTACAATCAAGCATTGGGACTGAGCATCAGCCAGGACAAAACGGCATGAGTTTCAATCTTATCCAAGAGGCTTGGATCCCAGTGCGGCGCAAGGACGGGACGCGTCTGCGGATCGCGCCGTGGCAGGTCACATCCGAACATGACAAAAATCCCATCGTGGAATTGGATGCGCCTCGCCCGGACTTCAACGGCGCTCTCATTCAATTTCTCATCGGCTTGGTCCAAACCGCCATGGCGCCCGATAACGACCGGCAGTGGCGAGAGTCGCTAATTGGGCCACCCGATGAACGAAAAGTCAAGGCGGCGTTGTTTGCCATCGTGAATGCCTTTGATCTCAACGGACCCGGTCCAAGGTTTATGCAGGACCTCAACTTGAAGCAAGAAGATGGCGAAAGCAAAGCAATTGACTTGATCCTTATTGACGCGCCCGGAGAGATGACCGTTAAAAAGGCTAGAGATCATTTTACGAAGCGGGATCGAGTCCTGGCCGAGTGCCCTTCGTGCTCCGCTATGGCACTGCTTACGCTTCAGATTAACGCCCCATCCGGCGGTGTAGGCCATCGGACATCTTTACGTGGCGGCGGTCCCCTGACTACGGTGGTCATGGGCGATACCCTATGGCAGACAATCTGGTTGAACGTCTTGACGAAACCCGATTTCATCGGGACTTGCGGGGACTCTGGAAAACAGGACATCAGCGACATTTTCCCTTGGATGGGACCGACAAAAACCAGCGAGAAGGGGCAAACAATCTCTCCTGTGGATGTCCATCCGGCGCATATGTTTTGGGCCATGCCAAGGCGGATTGGGCTGATTTTTGAGGAATCCCGGCAAGACGCGTGCGATCTGTGCGGCCAAAATCACCGCTTGCTGGTGCGCCAGTATACGGCGAAAAACTACGGCAACAACTACAAAGGCGCTTGGCGCCATCCGCTTACCCCGTATCACAATGCGGGGGAAGACAGTGGAATGCTCTCTATCAAAGCCGATTCGAGTGTTAAGCAATATCGCCATTGGATGGGGTGGGTGCTGAAGTCAGAACGCGAAGAGCCTGCCAGGGTGGCGCATGAGTTCTTGGGCCGGCAATCCCGCTGGCCGAAACTGCACGAAACGCTACGCCAGCCGGCAAGGCTTTGGGCTTGCGGTTACGACATGGACAACATGAAAGCGCGCAACTGGTGCGATAGCATCATGCCGTTACATCAAGCGCATGAGACGATACGTGCGGACCTTGAAAAATTTATCCGAGGGCTACTTTTATCCGCGCAGGTGGTTGAGTGGCAGCTTGGCAACGCACTACGGCATGCCGTATGCGGCAAGCCCGAGATCTCTTCCGCCGGGATAAAGTGGACAGTCCCAGAGCAAGCGAAGGGGAACAAGTCACTTTGGACGAACGTAGCTGAATGTTTCTGGCACGCTACGGAAGAAAATTTCTATGGTATGCTTCGGAGCGCTCAAGACGCTTTTTCCGCAGGGGATGCCAACGGTTTATTGTCCTTGAGAAAGAAATGGTTGGAGTTGATCCGCCATAAGGGCCGCAAAATTTTTGATGACTTTTCGCAATACGACCAAATCAGCCTAGCCGATCCCAAGAGGATTACCTTAGCAAGAGAAGAGTTCTGGCGATTCTCCGGCGCCGACAATAAAAAAATCCGCGAGGCCCTTGACCTGTCGGCAACCCAGGTTTTGGAGCGGGAGCCCGCGGCATGACGCTCGCGGAGTTGCGGCGGCTTATTGCTAAAGGCGAAGGCCCGGCCATGGAGTTCAAGCGCACTACAGGCGAAATGCGGGAGGGGCTTGAGACCCTGTGCGCCTTCCTGAACTCGAAAGGAGGAACTGTTCTTTTTGGCGTAAACCGGAAGGGTAAAACCGCCGGCCAGCAGGTTTCAGAGCAGACCCTTCATGAAATCAGCGCCGCGTTAGGCAGATTTGAGCCGCCGGTTAATGTTCAGATTGGACGCGTCAAGGTTCGAGCCGATCGGGAAGTGATCGCGCTTCATGCAGACGCCAATCTTGAAAGCGTTCCATTCACCTTCGATGGCCGGGCATACGAGCGCATCGGCAACACCACGCGAAAAATGCCGCAGGAAAAGTACGAAAAATTGCTTCTAAAACGCGGACACGCCAAGCGGCGATGGGAGAACCTTCCGGCCGAGGGTCTGACGCTCAATGACCTGGATCGAAAAGAGATTCTCCGGACGCGTGATCTGGCTATTGGGCAAAAACGGATTTCGGCCGACACGAGCCGTGACATCGCAGACATTTTGGACCGTCTTGGTCTGCGCGTGAACGGCGTTCTGACGCAAGCCGCGCAGGTTCTTTATGGAACGAAATTTCTGTCGGATTGTCCCCAATGTCTCTTAAAGATGGGCCGCTTTCGCGGCACACAGATCACGGGCCAGATCGTGGACAATCGTCAAGAGCACATAAACGCCTTCGCCATGATGCGCGAAGGCATGGCGTTTTTGGAGCGGACGATGCCGCTCGGGGCGCGTTTTCCGGAAGGCAAAATCTTTAGGGAGGACCGCTTCCCCGTTCCATTAAACGCCCTTCGGGAGATTTTGCTTAACGCCGTCATGCACCGGGATTATTCGTACTACGGCGGACATGCCGCCATCGTAGTTTTTGACGACAGGATTGAAATCCGCAGTTATGGGCGACTGCCTTCCGGCGTGACGGTGGAGCAGCTCTCCGGCCCGCATCTCTCGGAGCTGCGTAATCCGCTCATCGCTGAAACCTTCCATCGTACTGGAGCCGTGGAGGTTTGGGGGCGAGGCACGAACCGGGTGATTGCCGAGTGTGAACGCCACGGCGCGGCGTTGCCAATATTTGAGGAACGGCAGGGATTTGTGATTGTGACATTCAAGGCCGGCATCGTCCCGAAGGTTGTCCGAGCGCCCGGCGCATCCGTGCCAGGGGGAATGTCGGAGAAAACTAGGGAGAAAACTAGGGAGAAAACTAGGGAGAAAACTAGGGAGAAAATTTTGCGCGCCATACGGGCCAATTCGTCCATTACTACTGCAGAATTGGCAAGGGCAATTGGCTTAACGCCCAAAGGAATTGAGTGGAATCTAAAAAAGTTGAGAGATGCGGGCGCTTTGAAACACGCCGGTCCTGACAAAGGCGGACATTGGCAATTGCTTGGCGATTTTCGCGGAGGTTTGCATGACTGAAAATTTAGCGTTTTCCAGCGGCCGCGAGGTTCGGGGATTATTGCGCGCGTGGTGGGAGGAATTGAAGGCGGCGCGGGGCGACCGGGCCCAGTTGCGCCGATGCCGGAACGTGACGGAAGTGGCCTTCTTCCCGGCCTATCACCGTCTCTGCCGCGCCTTGCCCGCTCTGAATCACGAAAAGCTGGCCGCAGTCGCCGGACTACTGGCCCATGTTGACGAGGATGACAGCGCGCCTTTGGCCGAGCGCATGGCCACTCCAAAGGGTGAGGGGCGGCAGGCGCCGGTCAGCGGACTGCGTTTCCGAAGGCTTCTGCGGATTCAAAAGCAGGAGGAATTGTACAGGCAGTTGATCCGCGTACTGCGCATGCTGGACAAGCGGGCGGACATTTTCGATTTGGCTCAAAGCGTGTATGAGTGGAACGATAATACCCGAAAACGTTGGGCTGAA
>JACQWW010000160.1 GCA_016209025.1 Elusimicrobiota bacterium
ATGACCTGGAAGATGGCGGCAAAGGCAAAAGGCCTTGTCCTTAAAACTTTTAAAAGCCCTAAGGAATTCCTTGAGGCCGGGGGCGATCAATTTCCCAAAGAAACAGCCATTTATCTCGATTCAGAGCTGGGCAACGGCATTAAGGGCGAAGAGTTTGCCAAGGAGCTTCACGCCAAAGGCTTTACGAATCTCTATCTGGCCACCGGCCATTCTGCGGACAGATTCCAAGGACTCACCTGGCTCAAGGCTGTTGTCGGCAAAGAGCCGCCCTTTGCATGAGCAAAGGACTGCCCTGTGTGCTCACAGGACTGCGTGCTCGACTGCCTGCTGGACTGCCCTGGGGATAATGATATGGCAAGAAAAAAATTTATCGTTTTGGCCTTATCCGCTTTATCCGCCTTATTTAATGGGGGCTGCTCCAAAAAAATTGCGCCCCGCGCCGTCAAGGAAATCGAGCTTCCCCGCCATGTCTTGAAGGACCCTTCCAGTCTGGCTTATGACGGAGAAAATTTTTATATCGCCGATTGGAAAAGCCCCGGCCTTTTGAAGGTTGATCCAGGCGGACGCATCGAAGCGCTCGCCTTTCTGCCGGCAAATTCCAAATCCCAGACCGGGCCGATTCAAGCGGCGGCGGTCAGCCGCGGACGCCTGCTGGTTGAAACCAATGACGGCAGGCTTTATCTTTCCGAAACCGCCGGCGCGTCCGGCAATCCCGCGCCAAGGGAAGTCTGGCACGAATTCGAGAGAAAACCGGGAAGCCTTTTTTGCTGGGACGGCATCTATGTCTGGATGATCGAGCAAGGCACGGCTTTTCCGACGGTTCTTCTGCCGGATAACCGCCTGGCGCGAATGCCGGGCCGGGAAAAAAATACTCCACCGGAGGGATTAGCCTTGGCGTGCGGCTGGGAAACCTCGGCTGTGCTTTACAGCGAAGGCGAGGATATGATGCTGGCGGACAATATCTTTAAGGCCGGGGACATGAAAATACATCCTTGGACCGAAAATGATCTGGAGCCTTTGGCCATAGCCGCGGCAGGGCGTGGGCGTTTAGCTGTAAAAAAAAAAAAAAAAGCGAAGGAAGGAAATTTTAAAATCGTCTACCGGCAAACAACGCCCGCATCCAGGGAGTCCCCTTGATGGACTCCGTTAAAATCGCCTATCTCTATTGCTTCGATCTGGGCATGGAGCTCAAGCTCGATATGCCCGAGGAAAGTTACCGCCGGGAAATCCTGCATGACGGCGATGCCGGTGAAGCGATTTTTCAGGGGAAATCTTTAGGCCGCGCCTCGCTGGCGGCTTATCTTTATCCCTTTGGAATCGGCATGTTCGAAGCATCGTTCGATTTCAACGGCACCCTGGCCGAGGCTTCGGATCTGGCGGTTTTTGCCGAGAAAGTGCATATCGGCCGCTCTTCTTTGGCTGTTTTTTTCAGTTCGCAAATCGAAAGGGCGGCCGGCAAGGCCCGGGCTTGGGTCCCGGGAAATTTCTCCGCCTCCGGCGGACAAATTTCTCCAAGGGAAGCTTTCAATCTTTTCACCTTGTCATGGAGCGAAGACTTGGGAGCTGAGTCTTTTTTGAAAAAAAACCGCAAAACTCTGTGCGGCATGGTGACCGGCGAGCCGTTTTATGCGCGGCTGTCGGAATATGCCCTCCAACGCGAGGCCTTGAAAAACATTGGTTACTACGATGAAGAAATCATCCTCGTCAACCGCTATGGCGCTTTTCTGCACTCCAAAGAAGAGGACACCCATAGAGAATTAATCAGCCTGGCCTTGGCCCAATCCTTCAGCGTGCGCCGCGCCAACGCTTATCTCGAATGGGCCCTGGGCGCGGCCCGCGGGGTGCTGGAAAGCCAGCCCCCCTACTATCATTTCTGGAAAATGCCTATTGCTTACCAGCGGATTTCGCGCGAGCAAAGAAATTTCAGCAAAGCCAAGGTGGCGCTGATTCAAAGCCTTCATGCTCTTCACGGACAAACGCCCAAAATCGAATCCGATTGGCATCTAAAAAGCGTGCACCGGGAAATCCTCGATTCTTTCGATATCGAAGAACAGGCCAAGACCGCTGCGGTGCGCCTTGAAGCGATTGATTCGATTTATTCCCAGCTCGGGGAACAATTGTCAACCATGTTTTTTATTTTTCTCGATTTTGTCTTTCTCGCCTGGCTTTCCGTTGATCTCATAGGATGGATCAGCCTGCTGGCTTTGACCTACTTCAAGTAAGTCTGAAGCGCGAAGCCTGAATAAGTCTGAGGTCTGAAGCGCGAAGTCTGAAATAAAAAAGAACATCATTTTTTTCAGACTTCAGACCTTAGACTTCAGACTTAAAATTCATACTTCAAGCTTCAGACTTTAGGGACAATGGGGTCAGGTCTTCATTTGTCACTTGTTACAACAAACTGTGGCCGCCATTTAGTTCCCATCAACAAGTGACAAATGAAGACCTGACCCCATTGTCTACAGGGAATTTTTATGCTACCGCTTCAACTGCTCTAGATCCTGCCTTAAGGGCGCCAGATCAACGTCCTTGCCTTCAAATTTTTTGATAAGCCGCTCCAAGAGTTCGGTTCTGGTTTCAGAAGAAGCCCCCTGATCAGCCAGCTGCCGGTAGTACTTCACCGCGGCGTCAAACTCCTCCAGTAGTTCCTGACGTTCCTTCTTGAGCTTGGACAGCTCTTGGACAGCCTCACCGATTTCCAGTCCCTTGCCCGCGTATTTAAAGACAACTTTTTCCAATAGATCAATGCGGTCGGGCAAGCCCGCTCCGGACGCCGCCTTTCTTTGATATAAGCCCCAGGATAGTTTATAAGCCTCGCCAAGAGCCTGGCGGGCTTTTTCCTGCTCTTCAAGAAGCCTTTTTTGCTCCTCCTCTGCCTGGCGCTTTTTCTTTTCGAGCTCTTCAGCCAGCCGCTGGTCTTCGGGTTTAAGGGCCGCGCCTGAACGCAGACCCTCAAGCTCTTTGATTACCGCGTCAAGTTTTTCCTGGGTCTCAGACAAGGCCTTTTCCGCTTTAACGCGGGCATCGTGCTCCTGGCTGACGAGCCGGGAAAGATCGGCTTCGTCGTCTTTGGGCCTGCCGAAACGAAAGGCCAGAGACATCTGATGACTGCCGTCAGTGCGGGAAATGCCTGCCA
>JACQWW010000161.1 GCA_016209025.1 Elusimicrobiota bacterium
TGTTCGCTCTTACTCTCCAACTCTCCGCCTCTCCGCCTCTCCGCCTCTCTGCCTCTCCGCCTCTCCGCCTCTCCGCCTCTCTCATGCGCTGGTTCTATAGATCGGCTGTTTGCCGTAATCCTTGAAAATCAAGTCAATCTCGTCGTATTCGAGCTCGCCCTTGGCCACCAGCTCGTTGGCGAAGCGCTCGACAATGTTCCATTCGGCCTTCAAAATGTCCGCCACCTCATGTTCGGCCCGGTTTAAAATATCCTGGCTTTCCATGTTCAGCTTTTCCTTGAAAGCCTCGGACAAATGCGCGGCCGGGACATGGCTGTAATCTCCGAAATAGCCGTTTTTCGACATGCCGAATTTCCAGACCATGTCATGGGAAATGGCCATGGCCCCGGAAAAATCCTGGGCCACGCCGGAGGAGGTCACGCCGTAGCGGATTTTTTCCGCGACAAATCCGGCCAAAGCCACCCTGACCGAAGCGTGAAGGTCGTCCTTGCTTCTGGTGTAAAGCTCCTCCCTGGGCTGATGATGAACCGCGCCCAAAGTGCCGCCGCGCGAAATGATGCTCGCCTTGAAGACTTCGTCCGTCGGATGGTGAAGATAAAGCACCACCAGATGCCCGGCTTCGTGATAAGCCACCCGCTCTTTTTCCTGGGTGGTCATATTCAAATGATGGGCCACGCCAAGCTCGATGCGCTCAATGGCCTGGGAAATTTCCTTGTAGCTGATTTTATCCGCCTGATTTCTGGCCGCGATCAAAGCCGCCTCCTGAATGATGTTTTGGATTTCCGCCGGAGTTTTATAGACGGCTTTTCTGGCGAGACGCCCGATGTCAATGGTCTCGTCGTAGCGGACTTTTTTGAAGTAATATTCAAAGGTGGCTTTTCTCTCATCGAGATTGGGCCGGTCAACGAAAATTTTCCGGTCAAAGCGGCCCGGCCGCAAAAGGGCCGGGTCCAAGGCATCCTCAACCACGTTGGTGGCGCCCACTACCACCACATTGGCATTGGGCTCGATGCCGTCCATAGCCGTTAAAAGCTGGTTGATGGTGGAGTTAAGTTCCTGGCCTCCGCCGAAAGCGTCGTGCACCACCCGCTGGCGGCCGATGACATCCAACTCGAAAGGGTCTTGCCGCAGCCGGGGGGACCGATCATTAAAATACCCTTGATGATCCGGCCGCCGATTTTTTTGACCCTGGCCCGGTCTTTTAAAAGACCGACCACTTCCATGGCTTCCCTTTTAGCCTCAGTCAGGCCGATGACATCGGCAAAACCGACTTTAGCATCCAAAGTCATTTCAATTTTGGTCTTTCTCATCCTTGAAGGGCCGCCGCCGTATTGAAGCCAATAAAGGAAACCGACAAAAATTACCGTCTGGATGATGTATATGGGCAGGGACCCGAAATTTACCCCGAGAATGAAGCTCTTGGTTTCCGGGTTCAAGGTCTGCAGGTAAAGAATGGGAAGGATAAAACAAAAAATAACCAAGGCCGCTGCGACAAGATAAATCCAGTTCTGCCTGAGCCAAAGCTCGATTTTACGGCGCTTCATGCGCTGTTTGCGCTCCCACTCAACGCGGTATTCAGGATCCTGGAATTTCGACATCGGCTTGTTTTTATCCATATTTTTTTCCTTTATCTGGATTCCCGCTTTCGCGGGAATGACAATCTAAATCCATACTCTCATACTCTCTGCCTCTCTGCCTCTCTGCCTCTCTGCCTCTCTGCCTCTCTGCCTCTCTGCCTCTCATACTCTCCGCCTAGTCCCCATCCACCGCCACACTGGGAATGTTCCATTTGATGGGCCGGTCCCTAGTGGCCACGTATTTGATCACTTCCCATTCATTCTCGCTTTCCGGCTGGAAAGGCATAAGCCCTTTGGTGCGAACCTTCAAATTCAGGACCCCATAAATAATAGTGGGCTTGACCTTAAAAAAAATGTCCTGCCTTTTAAAACCGAGTATTTTTTCTTTGAACTCGTCACCGGCCCCGAGATAAGCGGCAACCTTGCTTTCAATATCCGGGACCAAAACCGGCATGTCGAAGCTTTGATGATAAGTGTAATTCTTATGGGATTCAAGCATCCACCTTCGGCCGGCGTAGTACATGGCCAGCTCCATCTTCTGGAGCATGACGGACAAAGCGAAAATCTTGACAATGCCGATGGCCACGATCAAAAATAAAGGAACAAGCAGCACCATTTCGGTCGTAGCCTGTCCCTTTGTAGAAAAGACGCGGGGACGCGAGGACGCGGGGACGCGGGGAATAAGCCAGCATTGAGAATCGCGGATCATCACAACAATTTGCCCTATAATCATTTCATACTTTTCATCCAAGCAAGACCGCTCTTTATCGGAAATATAACCACACTGATAACATAACTCAAGCCATGTTTGAGTTTCAGCCGCTTCGCTTTCGGCGTCATTTAATTTGCTCACAAAGGCCGCTTCGTAACGGCGTTTTCGCCACGCCTCTGCGATATTGGCCGCGACAGAACGCGATGACCTGCGGATTTGATCAGTTAAAGAATATCGTTCTTCTAAAGGAAACTTCTTTGAAATTTCAAAAATCCGCATGGCCGCCTCAATGGCACCTTGCCAAACTCTTAGGTCCCTAAAAGAACGTATATTTTCTTGTTCTCCGCGTCTCCGCGTCTCCGCGTCTCCGCGTCCTTCATTCATGGGCGCAGCCTGACTTGAAACGTCGGTTTGGGGCGGGGCCAGATGCGGCCGCCGGAGACCTCGGCTGAGGCGGTGACGTACGGCTCGTGGCCGTCGAAAAGATCGCGGTAGTCAATGCCGAAATGATTGGCCGGGCCTTCATAATGGTGCTTGCCGAAACGAAAAACATGGGAAACATCGTCATTGTCATCGAGCCCCTCCATAGTGGAAAGCTGCCAGATTCCTGTCCCCCCGTTGCACAAGGCGTTTCCCCCGAAATCTATCGCTGTCGGCTCCCAGTGGCCGATTCTCGGCATTCTGCCCATGGGCGTTTGAACGTCAATCATAAACCACGACATTACCTGGCTGGTGCAATGATCCGTGATTGTTAAAAACCGCGGGGCCGTGTCGTCGTCCGGGGTAAATCCGGTATTAAGCCAAAAAGTTTTTTTAAAAAAAACTTTGTTCAGCTTTTCATAGACGATTCTGACCATGGCCGCAAGCTGGTAAAACTGCTTGTAAACTTCGCCGATCAACTGCATGATGGCGGTGACTGAGCCGCCGCCGCCTGTTTCAGGCTCATAGAGGTCCTGACGCGACAAGCCTCCTGTCCGGTCAAAATCCTCGTAAGTGAAAATAACCCAGGCACCGAGGTCTTTTTCCGGCGTTGACGTATTGTTCGCCTTAGTGCGCCTATCAATAAATCCCTTAGCGATAGAATCGGTTACATCATTTCCTTCGGTAAAGAACCGGCCCCCCCACAATTTATCTTTAAACCGCCCTTCGGTATCCGGGCCCACGCTTTCCTGTTGATCCAAAGGCACGTCAATACTGCCTGGAAAAACGCCGTTTTTAAGCAGATATTTCCATAAAAAACAAGGCTGGGAGCCGTCGCAGACGCCGTTGGGAATAGTGGCCGGCCACTGAAAATACTCGAAGTCCTCGCCGGCCGCCTGGAAAACCCTGGTGGGCCAGGGGCTGTTAAGATAAGCCAGGCGATTGGCCACGTCCGAGGCCTGGGAGGCTTCCATAAAAACCGACGCATCCATGGCGAACTGCATGAGGACTTTCTGCTGGGAAAGCTTGGCGATTTCAAAAATCAAAATCGCCATCAGCACCAAGCCGGGAAAAACAAAAAGAGAGGGAACAAGAATCTGGCCCCGAGGCGCGGCGGAGAGGCGGAGAGGCGGAGAGGCGGAGCGTGCAAATACAAAAACCTCATCGCTTTTTCTCTTATACGCTCTGCCGCTCTGCCGCTCTGCCGCTCTGCCGCTCATATGCAATTAAGGATAGCTTCTAAACGCGTTAAATACCAGGGGAAAAAAGCAGTTATCTCTTTTCGAGCGAGAGTTTTCTCAGCTTGAGGTGGATCTGGGCTTGGAGCTGGGCCATTTCGCGGGGGTCCGGCTCCAATAATTGGGGAAGGATCATCGGGATCGAGGGCATTGATAAAAACAGCGGCGGTTCTTGAATTTTCCTCTTCCAGAACGCGCGCCAGAAGCTCCGGGTCGGCCTGGGAAAAAGGCAAAGACGGGCTCACACTCAATACGTCCTGCGAAGAAGCGGAAACGGTAAGCCGGCCCCTTGTCGCCCCTTGCAGGGGGGGCTGGGCCGACGGCCGAAAAACCGGGCTTTCCATCCTCGGCGTCAAAGTCAAATCCACGTCATGAGTGCGCGTGGTGGTGGCTATGCGCTCAAGCGATAGGCTCAGTTGACCGGCGGAGCGCGAAACAATCGCCAGGATTAAAAGGGCGACCAGCAGGATGATGGAAAATTTAATGAGATCAAGGATTGCCTGCGGGGAAAATAACAGCTCGCGCCAGCCGGCGCGTTTGGCCACCGCATAAACCTCGATCTTATCGCCCCGTTCCGGATTCATGTTCAAAACGCGCTTGGCAAAATTCTCAATAAATTCGGTGTCAATGTCTCCCTGCCCGGCGTCAACGATCACTAAGGTATTGATCAAGGCCGGCTCAAGGGACGGCGCTTCTCCTGCATTCATCTGCGGCCACTCGAACTCCACATGAACGCCTGCTTTGCCGGCGCCCAGAACGCGCTCCAGCAGGCTGGAAAGCTCCTGGGATTTTTTTGTTTCGTAGCTTTGGCGGCTCCATAAAATATACGGCAAAGCCGGATTGCTCCATTCAGGCGCCATAACCGCCCCGCTCCGCAGAGCTTCGGGGACGGAGATATGGCCAGAGGCCATGGCCGGCGTTTGAGAGTTTGCGGCCGCGGACGTATTCGCTCCATCGCTCCTGCTCTCTGCCGCATTCCGGGAGGTTTGCCGCACAACGACTTCTTTTTCAGCGGCCCACGATAAACATGAAACATGAAACATGAAACATGAAACAAAAAAAATAAAATTCAAAAAGATCGTTTTTAATTTTTGACTTTTAGTTTCTGGGCGCGCCATGTCTATCATATTTTATCATATTATGTCATTAAATATCGTTTATTCTTCGGCATTGAAACTTTTTTCAAAAAGCTTTCCTTTATATTTAAAGACAACCTTGTTGCCTTGAATTCGGACAATTTTTGCATCCAAATAGCTGTCGCCGCGTTTTAAAATCTGATTATTAACGATCACTAAAATTCCTTCTTCGGTATCGAGTACGCCTTGAACACTGATTTTTCTTCTGATTGACTCAAAAGGATCGGAAGCTTTCTGCCGGGTAAGCTCGGCGGCGTGTTTGAGCTTTTCCTTTTCGCGGCGCCGATCTTCGGCAAGTTTGCTTTGGCGCTCTTGAGCCGGACTTACGGTCGGATCGCGCTTGGTTCGCGGCTGATAGACGACAACTGGTCGTTGGTCGTTGGTCGTTGGTCGTTGGTCGTGAATCACTGGCCGTTCTTGGACAGCGGGCTTATCTTCAGGAACGGGCAAGTTTACGAGTTTGCTGGTTTGAGGGCCGGCCGGCTGCTCTTTCGCCATGTCCGCTTTGAGCGCTTCGTCCGCTTTTACTGTGGCCGCCTCAGTTGCTTTAGTTGCCTCATTTACCTTAGTTACCTCAGTTGCCTTGGCTGCCTCTTCCTGCGCGGGAGGCGGCGGTTTCGAAAAAAACGGAGGAATGCTCTGCGGCTCAGCAGGCTTGCTCTCTTGCTCTTCCCCGGGCCTAGGCGGGGCGGTCACGGTCTCTGACCGTCCCCAAGGCTCTGCCTTTTCTTTGGGGGCTGACCGTCCCTCAAGCTCTGCCCCGCTCCGCAGAGCTTCGGGGGCGGAGAGGCGGCCGGTGGCCGCGTCCGCGTTTTTCTGAGGGGCGGGGATACTGACCTGCGGCAGGGACGGAAAAGGACTTTTTTGCGCCTCATTCGCCTTAGTTGTCTCAACGACCGCAGGTAAAATTTCTGTTTTAACGTTCTTCTGAGGGGCGGTCTCTGACCGTCCCTCAAGCACTGCCCCGCTCCGCAGCGCTTCGGGGGCGGAGAGGCGGCCAGCGGCCGCGTCCGCGTTTTTCTGAGGGGACGATAGCACGGTAATCAATTGTGCCTGCGAGCTTTTAGATGAACCGAAAAAAGTCAATGATATGAACCAAATAATCAGGCCCAAAACCAAAAGAGAACCGCTGAAAATGACGATTTCCAAAAAACCGATTTTGCGCTTTTTGCCGCCTTCATCCGGGCTGAGAGCCTCCGGCCTAGAGAGGCCGAACCTTAATTTCGCTTTTATTGCTTTCAATGCCTCAAGGGCAGGCAGGGGTAGATTTTTGAATTCAAGCATTTGGGCTCATGTCCCCCCGGCGGGCTGGGAATTTTCCATCAAAACAAAGGTGTCGAGACGGATGGCCAAACCGGATTTGTCGGTCCCGGCGCCTTCCGATTGAACCGGTTTATTTATGGAAAGAGAGGCTATGCCCAAAAACGGCCGGCTGTTTTCTATGGAAGCAACAAGTCTGCCCAGATCGTGATACGAGCCGCTTATCTCAAAAGAGGCTTGCTGCCACCGGAGTTTTCCCAAAGCGACAAGCTCGCCGGGATTGGAACTTACGATTTCAATGTTCGCGGCCTTGGCCATCGAGGTGACCTGGTTATGCATCCATTCCCTGGCGTCTTTGTCTTGAGGCAAAAAAAGCCCCTTGGTCATTCCCACCCAAAGGGACCGCGCGTAGCGGTAGTCCTCGATCATTTTTACCTTGCTGCCGGCCTCGGCGGCCAGGCTTTTCACGACTGCCGCCTGTCCCGCGCCTTCCCTGACAAGATAAAAAGCCGCCATGAGCGCGACAACAAGCGCAATGAAAGGCGGTTGAAGGGCTTTGTCTTTAAAGCCGTCGTCGAAGCCGCTGGCGTAAAGCCAATCTTCGGCCTTTTTAAAATAATCTTTCAAATTCAGTTTCTTCATGCGCTGTCTCTTTTTTACTTTTATTTGCCCTCGTTTTTAAAATTCATGGTAAATGCCATAAGGGTTCCGGCATCTCTTAGATCCCCTTGGTGCGGGGCATCCGGTCTTTGCTCTTTTTGAAAGGCGACGTTTCCTGAAGGAAAATTCCTGGAAAACCGCGGGTCGTTTTTAAGTCTTTTGAAAAATTCCTGAATAGCCGCGGTTTCCGGCTGATCTTGACTGATTTCAACCTTGCCGGCTATGTCCAGGGTGACTGTCGGCTGAGCGCCCAATCCAAAGTTTGTGCCGATGCCTGAAACAGCGTAGTTCACCTTTTCAAGCCATGCCTCTTTAGGCGCAAAATCAGCCAGGGCGCTCAGGATGTATGTCGCATAAATCCGGTGATCAGGACTGCCACAAAGACGTATGACGCCGAGACTGCCGGTCAGGGAATCGGTCATTTCTTTTAAGGACGCCTGATTCTTGCCTTTGATTTCCGGCATCCCCTCTTCGGCCTTGGCAGAAACCGCTTGGGCTTTTCTGGCCATTTCGCCGGCCCTATGGCTGCGCCAAAAACCAAAGCCGAGAAAAACAACGCCGGCCGCGGCCACGGCGGCCCAGATTTTTTTAACGGCTTTTTGTTTCGGCGCAGCCCCGACAGCGCTTCTGGCGAGGTTAAGCTCAAAAGAAGCCGTCCCAGCCGGCTCTCCTTGAAGCGCGGCGCCGAAAGCGGCCATTTCCGACCAATCCGCCAGCTCAAGTAAGGCGCCGGCCTGTTTGTCTTTTTCCTGCACAGCCGCCCCGCTTCGCAGAGCTTCGGGGACGGAGAGGTGTCCAGCACCTGCTGGGGGGGTCGGAGACCCTGCCCAGGTGCGGTCAGAGACCGAGGCCACGGCCGCCCCGATGGGCTTGATGATGTCCACTTTGAGGCCAAGCTCCTCGGAAATGCCTGAAGCCCAATTTTTAAGGCTCTCATCGTCAAGGATTGAGGGCCCTAAAAGAATAATGCGCTTCAAGGTGTCAAGGCCGAGCTGTCTTTTGACGAAATCAAAGGTCGCCTTAAGATCGAGCTTGCGCCGCTCCAAAACAAAGCTCCCGCGGTTGGGCGAATCAGCCAAATAAATACTGCGCCCAAGCATGGGGACGGCTTTGGCAAACAACATCATCTGAACCTGCTCAAGATCAAGATATATAACCAGGACATCCTCTTTGGTCAAATCAAGCGGCTGTTTCTGGCTTTGAACGATCGCTTGAATGGCTCTTGAAGCGGCGAAAGGCAAAGGGTCTATAAAACCGCATTCAAGACCCGCGGCCTTC
>JACQWW010000051.1 GCA_016209025.1 Elusimicrobiota bacterium
AGATTCACGCCATCACTTTGGATATTCCTCCCGGAAACCCGCTTCAAGAACAAAAACTGTCCATTGAGATTGAATACCTTCTTCTTCATCCAAATGACCCCGAACATCACAAAACAGCCAAAAAAGAAATCAATAGACAGCTTTGCGAAACAGCCGAAAGCTTCACCTGGGTCACTTTCAAGAACCCCTATACGCCGCCGGATTGGTCCCGCATCAGTTTTAACCAGGACAATAACGGTTATGAATGGCCGTCGCCGAGAGTTTCGGAAAGATAAGCAGAAATGGAATTTATTGGCCTAGCGGAAAAATGGGGATGGGGTCAGGTCTTGAATTATGAGTTGACAGCAACCTATCAACTCATAATTCAAGACCTGACCCCAATAATTCCCTGCGAGACCGCACCGCTTCGTCATTCCCGCGAAAGCGGGAATCCAGACCTGGATGCCCGCCTGCGCGGGCATGACGGCCTGAGTGGTTACGTTTAATTCTATGATTGCGCCGAATACAGCTTTACAATTTCCCAAAGCAGAAGCTCTCTGCCGGATTAAAAAACCATTGGACTGGAACCAGGAAAACCGCGGCTTAATGGTTGAAGCCTGCCGGGAAATGGCTCTTTTCCACAGCCAAGCCTGCCCGGCCATCGGCAAACTTTATAACCGGCGCATGTTTGATCCTAATTCCATTAAAAATGAAGACAGTTTGGCGGCAATTCCCCCCCTGGGCGTCTGGGCTATGAAAACGTTTTTTATGACGTCACTCCCCGATGACCAGGCGATCTTGAAATTAACTTCCTCCGGCACCAAAGGCCAAAAAACGCAAATTTGGTTCGATGCGGGAAGCCTCGATCGCGCCCAGGCCATGATGGAATCCTTATGGGATCAGGAAGGCTTGATTTCGCCGCATCCGGCGAATTACCTCATGTTCGTCTATGACCCGGACCAAGCCCAGGATTTAGGCATCGCTTTCTCCTGTAAAAACGAAGCCCGTTTCGCTCCGGCCGCGGAAATGTTTTTCGCCATCAAAAAAAACGCCAAAGGCGCCTGGGAAATGGCCATCGAGCGCGTCCTGGAAAAGCTGGGCGCCTTCGCCAAAGACGGCAAACCCCTGCGCATCACCGGCATGCCGGCTTTTATCCATGAAGCGCTCGAAAAAGCGGCAAGCCTTAATTTGCGTCTACAGATGCCCCCTTCAAGCTTTGTTTTCACCGGCGGGGGCTGGAAAGCCGCGGAAGACAAAAGCGTGACCCGCGAAAAATTCCGTCTCATGATTCAAAAATATCTCGGCATCCCGCCGGCTTATTGCCGGATTTTAATCAGGGACCCGCAAACCATGCAGGTCCTTGGGCCGGGAAAAACCGGCTTGCTTGAGCTAATCAGCCCGTTTAACGCTATGATGCCGAACTTGGCGGTTCTTTCTTCCGATCTCGGCATGACTGATCCTGATGCCTGCCCATGCGGACGCGCTTCACCGGCTTTCACTTTGACCGGACGAGGCGGACATGCCAAAGCTAAAGGCTGCGCTCTTACCGCGAGCGACATCGTGCAAAGGACCTAATAATGAACCGCTTGTATCTTTTCGGAGAATGGAAAAATCTTGACGATAAACTGACAAATCGCCAAGCGCAGGATATTTTAAAAGAAGCCGGGCTCAAACGCCCTATCATGGCCCAATATCCGCTTGAACGCATTTTCAGGCTGTTGGATATTGTCAGGCAAAAATGGGCTGATCCGAAATACCGCCTGCGTCTGGAAATCGAAGAGGGATTAATTAAAGAAACCGGTTTTTCCCGGCCAATGATCGCTCTGGGATTCAATGAACTTCAATGGTCGTTAAATCCCGAACTGCTTGAACGTAAGCTCTGCGCCGAACTTGGAAACATCCCCAAAACCGCCGGGCTCAGCTATGAACACGAAAGCCGGACCCTTCTTCGCTGGCACCCGGCCGGGGTCGTGGTCCACGTGCTGGCCGGCAATGTTTTTGTCGGAGCAGCCGGGGCCCTGGTTCAGGGACTGGTCACCAAGAACGTCAATATCTTTAAAATGTCTTCGGCTGAATCGCTCTTTCTGCCGGCTTTGATCGCCTCCATTAAAGAAGCCGACGCTGACGGCGTTATTTCGCGCTCCATAGCCGCAGTGAATTTTTCCTCGGATCAGGCGGATGTCATCGCTGAATTTAAAAAAGGCGCTGATGCAGTGGCGGTATGGGGCGGCGAGCAGGCGGTGCGGGCTTGGAGAAACGATCTGCCGGCTAAAACACGGCTGATCGTTTTCGGGCCCAAGTTAAGCCTGGCAGTAATCACCAAAGCCGGGCTTGACTCCCTTGGTCTTAGAACAACCGCCCAGAAACTGGCGGCTGATCTTTCCATTTGGGATCAAAACGCCTGCACTGCGCCCCAGGTCTGCTACATCGAAGGCGCGGATTGCGCTAAAAAACTGGCTGAAGCCATGACCAGCGCCATGGAAAGCGAAGCCAGGCGCCTGCCGCCGGGCGCGCTGGATCAAAACTCAGCCGTGGAAATCCGAAAATTGCGCTCTATTTGGGAAATCGCCGAAGCACGGGGCGAAGGCCTATTGCGTGAATCAGCCTACAACCTTGACTGGACAGTAGTTATGGATCGCAATATAGCCATTGAGCCTTCGCCCCTTCACCGGACCATCCGCCTCGTGCCTTTTCAGAATTTAAACGATGTTTTTGAACAAATCAGCCTATGGCGCGGCTATATCCAAACCGTGGGCTTAGCGGCCCGTCCCGATGATTCCTGGGAGTTGGCCAAACGCTTTGAAGAGCAGGGAGTTTTAAGAATAACGGAACTGGGAGCCATGGCCTCGGGCGAAATCACTGATCCGCATGACGGCTCTTACAGCCTGCCCCAATTTATGAACCTGACTATGGCCAGGACCCAAACCTCCCAGGAAGGCATCCATCCGATAGATGCGATGCCGGCCGGCCCGCGCCAGGCGCTGATCGCCGAACGCCTGCGCCGCCTGATCGGCTTGGCTAAAAAATCAAAATTTTACGCGGAACGCCTCAAAGGCATCGAGATAGAAACAACGGACGACCTGGCGCATATTCCCATTCTCACTAGAAACGATATGGAAAAAAACATGCCGCCCGCGGGCGTGGGCTTGTCAACCGGTGAATGGTCCGGCGGTTATATTTCACGAAGCGGCGGCTCAACCGGCGAACCGAAATTTTCCATTTACGATAAAAGAGATTGGGAAGAGCTGATCTCTAATGCGGTCCGGGTTTTTCGCGCCATGGGGCTAAGGCCCCAGGACAAAGTGGCCAACTGTATGCTGGCCGGGGATTTGTACGGCAGTTTTATATCGTTCGATCATATAAACTGCCGCTTGGGCGCGGCCACTTTCGCCTTTGCCAACAGCGCCAAACCGGAAACTCTGGTGGACACATGGCGCAAATTCAAATTTAACGTCATCGAGGGCGTGCCCACGACTTTAATGATTCTGCTTAAAGCCGCTAAAAAGCTTGAACCGTCATTAACCATCGAAAAAATAATCTACGGCGGCTCGCCTTTGACCCCCACTGACCGCCAGTGGCTGGAAAAAGAGCTGGGCGTTGAACGAATCGCCTCGGTCATCGGGGCCAATGACGGCGGACAGATAGCCTATCAATGCCATCTGATGAAAGGCAGCCGCCATCATGCCATTGACGACTTCAATTATCTGGAAATAGTGGATGAAAAAGGCGCCCGGACTGCCGACGGCTCTGCCGGAAGAATCCTTATCACCAGCCTTTTAAAATTCGCTTTCCCTTTGATCCGCTACGATCTCGAAGACATGGGCCGTTTTGTGCCGGAAACCTGCCTTTGCGGCCGCACAAGCCGCATCATCGAATACCTGGGCAGAACCGGCGACGTGATTACCGTTGGCTTGATGAATGTCCATTACCGGGATTTTTCCGCGGCCCTTGACGGCTTTCCCTGGTCAGCCCTTCAGATTGCGGCTCAAAACAAGGAAGGCCGTGAGATTCTTATCCTGCGGGCCGAAACCGAAGAGCGCGGCGAGGACCTGCGGCAAAAAATCCGGCAAACCGTCTTGGACAAAATTCCCAGACTGGCCGAACGCTTAAAGGAAGGCAATCTCGCGGCCCTGGAAATTGAACTCCACACCCCCGGAAGCCTGCCAAGAAACCAGCGAAGCGGAAAAATAAAAAATGTCGTTGACGAACGCCGATAAGGCAATGGGGTCAGGTCTTCATTTGTCATTTGTTGATAGGAACTAAATGGCGGCCACAGTTTGTTGTAACAAATGACAAATGAAGACCTGACCCCATTGCCTTTATGGCACAACCGTAATTTTCTCTTCTTCTGGACGGCGCAAATTTTCACCCAAGCCGGCCTGCGCATGTTTCAGATAGCTTTTCTCTGGTGGATCGTGACCAGGAGCGCCTCAAATTCCGGCACGCAGGCCGGCCTTTTTATGGCCGCGGGAACCCTTCCAGCGCTCTTGTTTTTCAAAAAAATAGGAAAGACCGCCGACAGCTCGGACCTTAAGAAATTGCTGTTTTTTTTCAGTTTAGCCGGCGCCTGCGTCATTGCCGTCTGCGCGGCTTGTTTGAAGCTTGCGGCATTTCCATTGAGCGCGGTTTACGCGGCCGGTTTTTTAACGGCCCTGGCCGGCGCTTTTATGGACCCGGCGTTCAACAAAGCCTTACCCGAACTAGTCGCAAAAGAGAACCTGGAAAGCGCGGTAGCGCTTCAATCATCAGCCCAGCCCTTGGCCTATTTCGGCGGAGCCGTGGCTGGAGCCGCCCTGATAGATTTGATCGGAGTCGCCGGCGTTATTTCTCTTAATGCCGCGATTTATTTTTTGGCGGCCATGTGCCTGGCGGTCGTGGTAATCCCAAAGGCAATGGGGTCAGGTTATGGGGTCAGGTCTTCATTTGTCACTTCCCGTAGGCAAGTGACAAATGAAGACCTGACCCCATTGCCTCCATCGGGTTTGGCCCTGCTTAAAGACATGCCTCTCATTAAAAACATCCTCATCGGCTTCGGATTTGTGAACTTTTTCGCCACGCCCACCCTGGTGATCCTGCCGATTTACACCTCGAAGACGCTGGGGCGAAGCGCTTCAACGCTGGGAATTCTGGAAGGCTCGCTCTGGACAGGCATCTTGGCCGGAACCATCGCCTCAAAATATCTGGCTAAAACCAACGATATTCTTAAATTGGGCGCCGCCTGCCTGGCCGGCCTCGGATTATGCCTTGCCTTACCGGGTCTTGTGATACACGCCACTTTTTACGCGGTCATGCTTTTTACGGCCGGAGCCGTACTCGGAATAAACAACGTAAAATTCATGACGTTCTTCCAGCAAACAGTGAGCAGGGAAATCAAAGGCAGATTTTTTTCCATCATGCAGGCAATGATCAGCTTTACCTTTCCTTTAGCCTATTTGCTTTTCGGCCTTCTAGCGGCCAGGCTCGCGCCGCCCAAGATTTGCCTGGTCCAGGGCCTTGGAGTCATGTGCCTGGCCTTTTATTTTCTGGCGTTAAGAAAACAGGCGTGCCTTAGCCTCGCCGAAAAGGCTATTAAGCGCCAAGTGAAGACTTGACCCCCCAACGGCATAGTAGGACTTTAGTCCCTAGCGGGAGTTTCCTAGTTATGAACGGTCAAAAGCAAGAAAATGAAAGATTTTCCGACGAGAATCGGCTGTGTGCTGGCTTGGCCTGGACCTATGACCTACGGGGCGACGGCGTCGGGAGGAAGATACCGCTTGAGT
>JACQWW010000176.1 GCA_016209025.1 Elusimicrobiota bacterium
CTAGGTCTAAAGTCTCGGATCGCCTAGGCCTAAAGTCCCATGCAGCGGCATTGCATCAAATCGGTATTTTAGTGAAATGGATATTTCGACAGAACTTCCCCAACCGGGTATGTTCTGAAGCTTGAAGCGCGAAGTCTAAATAAGTCTGAGGTCTGAAGCGCGAAGTCTGAAATAAAAAAGAACATCATTTTTTTCAGACTTAAGACCTTAGACTTCAGACTTAAAATTCATACTTCAAGCTTTAGACTTAAGACTTCAGAAATTCCTTCGGGGAATTTCTGGTTCTTTGACATATTGATGTTTATATGGTATGCTTTTATGTATGAGAACCACAATCCATCTTAATGATCAACTCTTCCGGCAGATAAAACAATGGGCGGCGGAGTCTCATAAAACTCTCACCGCCATTATTGAAGATGCCTTGAGGGAGGTTTTGGTCCGTCGCAAAATGGCGGTACGCAAAAAGGGCGCCGCTCTGCCGGTATTTAAGGGACAGGGGCTGCAGCCCGCAGTGGATTTGGATCATACGGCAAACCTTCTAGACATCATGGAGAACCGCCATTGATCTTGATTGACGTCAATGTTTTGGTCTACGCTTTTCGCGCCGATGCTCAAAACCACGAAAAATTCCGCCAATGGCTCAATAAGACGGTCAATTCGGACCAAGCTTTTGGAATGGCGGATCAAGTTTTAAGCGGTTTTTTGCGCATAGTGACCCATCCTAAAATTTTTAATCCGCCAACGCCGCTTGAGACAGCGCTTTCTTTTGTTGAAATTTTACGGTCAAGCCCCAATTGCGTCTTAATCGCGCCGGGGCCAACCCATTGGGAAATTTTCGTCCGGCTCTGCAAGGCGGCCCATGCCAAGGGCAATTACATCGCAGACGCTTATCTGGCAGCCTTGGCGATTGAATCCGGCAGCGAATGGATAACGACAGACCGCGACTACAGCCGCTTTCCCGGCCTTCGTTGGCGCCATCCCTTAGAAAGGTAAAACGCTTGGGGTCCGCTTGGGGTCAGGTCTACACTTGACACTTAGCGCCTAATTTTTTCCGTTACCGCATTCCATAAAGGGCTTACAGCGTAATGCCAAATGTCAAGTGTAGACCTGACCCCATTTACGAATTTTTTAGACATTCGCCGCAAAAGCCAGGCGGCGCCAGGAGCGTTTAGCCGACCACCAGCCGGCAAGTCCGGCTCCAACGGAAAAAACGGCATAGACGGCAATCAAAACCGCCATCCAGACCCAGTCAAACCATTCCATGGAATACTTGAGGTAGCGCACCTGGAAAAAATACCTGATGGGCCAGGCGAAGACCGCCAGGGTGACCCCGACGTAGGCCAAAGAGAAAACAGCGAAAAGAAATCCCCCGAACGACGTTTCGATCTGGATGATGTTTTCAAATCTGATTTTTGGGAAAGCGCTGCCCACGGCCAAAGCCAATATGGACAAGGTTGTCGAACAAAAAATCGAAGCGGCAAGATAAATCGGAATCAGGGCCAAGTCCGTTCCTAGAAGCATCGGCGAAACGCAGATCAATATGGCGCCGATAATGTTTAAAAAAATAAAGTTAAAAATCAGCTTTGAGCCCAGGAGTTCTTTGGCTTCCACCGGACTGGCCCGCACAATCCATGAATATTGAAGCTCAATGCTCGGCTGGGGAAAGCAAAAGCGCAGAGACAAAGCGGCGATGATAAAAAGTCCCAGAGCTAGATTGACGAAAGAAATAAAGTTTCTAAGCTGCGGCGTGTCCATGGGAAGCCTGTATATGGACACAAGATAAATGGCGCAAACGGCCAGAATAAAAGAGACATTTGAGAACCTCTGGGAATCCCGAAGAAAAAAACGCAGCTCCTTTAAAAGGAAAAGCCGTCTTAAAGTCGGAGGAACAAACGCTTTCCCTCTCCCTTGAGGGGAGAGGGCAGGGTGAGGGTGATTTAAGCCCCTCGAGATGGACCCCTCACCCGGCCAGCGGCCGTCCTCTCCCCCTGGGGGAGAGGAGGTGCGGGGAAGTTCTGGGTGCGAGCCCTCAAGAACCTGATTCCATTTGATTTGCGTTAAGACTTTCGAGCCCAAAAAGATAAGCAAGGCCAACGCGGCCAAGGCGAAAGCAAATAGAATCCCCGAAGAATAGGCGATTCTTGCCCAATCCTTCGCGATATACGCGTTCATGGCTTCCACGTACCACCGGGAAGGCAGATAGGGCCCGGCGGGGCTCTCCAAATAGAGAATGTACTGCAGAACGTTCTCCATTTGATCCGCCTCGATGAGCCGGCGCGGAAGGGTCAGCCTGACGCCGGCATAGGCGAAGGTGAAAATTAAAACACCCAGGACGCTTAATAGTTCGGTCAGCTTCTGCCTCGGAAAAAGGGAAACGAAAATCGCGGAAAGGCTGATGCCGACCGACGATGCGCTCATGGCAAAGGGAATGAACAGCGCAAAGGCGAGAAAAAGAAACCCCGCGTCCAAACCTTTAATTTTCATCAAGACCATTAAAAAAGGAATGAGAACCAAGGTGATCATCCAGCTTGCGTGAATCATGGCCTCGACGGCCTTCTGGAAAAAAATCCGCAAGGGATGAATCGGCGTAGAAAATAAAAGGGGCAGGTCGCGCGACCCAAAATGAGTCGAAAGGCTGGTGACCATGGCCGAAAGAGCGATCAAGGAAAATGCCGACAAAAAGGCGATCTCAAAGAGTTTTTTCATAAGAAGATTGCCAATGGCCGGCACTCCCGCAATATAGTTAAGGGAACGGTAAAACCACCAATGAATCGAGCCTATAAGCAGGAAACCGAAAAATAAGACGGAGCAGACCTTGAAAAACTCCCACCGGCTTTGCAGGACGCAGCGCGCCCAGTTTTTGAGCATTCGCAGGCGCGAAAGAGTTAGGGCATCCATGGTAATCGTAATGGGGTCAGGTCTTCATTTGTCATTTGTTACAACAAACTGTGGCCGCCATTTAGTTCCTGCCAACAAATGACAAATGAAGACCTGACCCCTTCCCCAACAAGTGACAAATGAAGACCTGACCCCATTACGATTACCATGGATGCCCTAACTCTTTCGCGCTTAAGGATGCTCAAAAACTGGGCGCGCTGCGTCCTGCAAAGCCGGTGGGAGTTTTTCAAGGTCTGCTCCGTCTTATTTTTCGGTTTCCTGCTTATAGGCTCGATTCATTGGTGGTTTTACCGTTC
>JACQWW010000177.1 GCA_016209025.1 Elusimicrobiota bacterium
AGAGCGCCTGTTTTGGAAAGGCAGTAAGGCAGATAATCCGGATATGTTTTTACGCCGGACCAGTCTGCGATAAAACCCATGCCGGCCGGACTGTTTTTTTTCAAAGCCGGAGCCAATTTTTGCGCCAGGAAAAAAGCGCTTTTAAGATTGACGTCGAAATGCCGGTCCCAATCGCGCCGGCTGACTTTTCCGAAAGGCGTCTTATAATAAACAGCGGCGTTGAATACGACGGCGTTAAGTTCCGGCTCCAGCCGCAAAACTTGACGCCCCAGTGCCTCGACATCTGAAAAATTCTCCAGGTCCGCTCTGACCGGCGTGGCCCTGGCGGAGCCGAGCCCAAGAAGCTCCCTGGCCAGGGCCCTGGCCGGCGCCTGCGAACCGCGGTAATGAATCAGGATGTGTTTTGCTCCATGGCGGGCCAATTCTTGGGCCACGGCCCGGCCGATTCTCGCGGCAGCTCCGGTGATTAAAATTCTCATTATCAGATAATAGATAATAGATAATAGATGGTAGCTTATGAAACCGAAAAAGATTGCCCTAGCCTGCGACCACGCCGGATGGACGTTGAAAGCGTCTTTAATAAAACTAATTAAAAAGGCCGGCGGTTTTTGCGTGGATATGAGCCCAAAAACCCAGCGTCCCGGAGACGATTATCCTGCTTACGCCGGAAAGGTCGCCAGGGCTGTGGCCTCGAATAAAGCCGACCTGGGAGTTCTCTGCTGCGGCAGCGGGATAGGCGTCTGCATTGCCGCTAATAAAATTCGCGGCATACGAGCCGCGGTAGCCTGGAACCCGCAATCCGCCCGCCTGGCCCGCGAGCATAATGCCGCCAATGTCCTTTGTCTGGGCGGCCGCTTATTGAGCGCCGCTCAGGCGCAAGCCTGCCTGACAGCCTTTTTGGAAGCCGTCCCTTCCGCCGAAATGCGCCATGCCAGGCGAATCAAAAAAATTCACCGACTGGAGCGATGCCGGCTATGATATCGAGTTTTCGAACCCGCAAACTCGTTAACTCGTTTGTTTTATTGGCCTTATTGGCCTTGCCTTCATACGCCCAAACCCTTGACGAAGCGCGCCAGGCTTACGACCAGGAACGCTACGAAGAAGCATTGACCATGCTCGAAACGATAGTCAAAGCCGACCGCAAGAACGCCGACGCTTTCCTTCTCCTGGGGCAGGCGGCGCTCAGGCTGGATAATCTGGAAAAAGCGGCCTGGGCCCTTGAAAAAGCGGTCAGCCTTGACAAAGAATTTCTTGGCGCTTATGTCCAATTGGGATTTCTTTACGAAAAAATGAAACACCCGGGCAAAGCGGCAAAAGCCTGGCAAAAAGCTCTTGCTTTTGCCCTGGATAAAGAAACAAAAGAGCTCGCCCAAAAACACCTGGACAATTTACGATGAAAAAATTCTTTTCTTTCCCTTCCTTCGCCTCATTGGCCTTATTGGCCTTGCCTTCATGCTCCAGCGTGCCCCAGAGCGCTGCCAGGCCGGATTTCAACTTCATGAAAATCAAGGCAATTGAAATCAGGGCCAAAGACAACCTCTCGCCCCTGATTTCCCGTGAATTGCTTTTAGCCGGCGTCAAAGCCCTTTCCTCGTCCCAAAGCAAGGTTATTCCTGACGCGATTCTGCACGTAGTGGTTGCCAGGGAAAATCCCGAGAAACGCTACGTAGTGCAATCTGTCAAAAAAAAGGCCCAGCAGCAGACAAGCGTTTCCAGCGACGTCTCCGGGGTTTCCTCGCAAGTGTCGCAGGCTATGCAGTATGAAGAGGATCTTGGGTCAAATCCCATCGAATTTTCCGGGTCGGCCCCTCCCTATTCCCAATCGGTATGGGGCGCGCCGGATTCGCGCCTGGTGGCGGCTTATGCCCAGGTTTCCTTGGCCGGCGAGCTCCTGCAAATGAGCACCGGGGAAGTGCTTTGGGCCGGCAGTTACACTTACGAGGGCATGGACCTCACCGCCGCTCTCGAAGGCGCGGCACGCGGTTTTATCCGGGCGATTCCCGTCGGCGCCAACCGCTAGCAATGGGGTCAGGTCTTCATTTGTCATTTGTTGGCAGGAACTAAATGGCGGCCACAGTTTGTTGTAACAAATGACAAATGAAGACCTGACCCCATTGCTAGTTGAAAACAATCCTTCGCCCCACAGACTTGACGCATACTTGGCCGCCAAAAAACCAGGGGCCGGTTTTTCCCGTTCAGTGATTCAAAAAATGATCCGCCGCGGCTGGGTCAGCTTGTCGGATCAGGCGGGCCGAAACCAGATGATTACCGATCCCGCCTTCCATCTGAAAGGAGGAGAAACAATTGAAATCGTCGTGCCGTCATCCAAGGAAGCCGCCGGCCGCGAACTACGTATTCTTTTTGAAAACGAACACCTCTTGGCCTTGGATAAACCCGCCGGACTGATCGTCCATCCAACCTCATCCTTGGCCTTTGACCTTGAGATTGAAGCAGCCAAAGGGCTTGGCGTTTTCAATCGGCCCAGCGTTCTGGCTTGGCTTTTGGGCCGCTATCCTGGTCTGAAAAACGTTCCCAGGAACGGCATTATCCACCGGCTTGACGCGGCGACTTCAGGGGTCTTGCTTGTTGCCAAGACAATCCGGTCATATTGGGGGCTAACCAAACTTTTTTCCAAACGAATGATTGAAAAAACATACCTGTGCCTTGTGGCCGGCGAATGTCTTGAAAAAAATTTCGCCGTTGACACGCCCCTGTTTAAGCGTTTCCTCAAAAACCGGGTGCGCGTGGAGATAGGCCGCGATAAAGGCAAGGCGGCTCGCACGGAAATCGAAGTAATTAAAACTTATGACCAAGCCCGGGCTTCGCTGTTAAAAGTCAGGCCCGTCACTGGCCGCACGCATCAAATCAGATTGCACCTGGCTTCTATCGGCCGCCCCGTGCTGGGCGATCCCATTTACGGCGGGGGCCAGGAAAAATTTTCGCGTTTGATGCTTCACGCCTGGAAAATAAAATTTATTTATCCGCCGCGCTCCGCCGGAGCTTCAAGCGTCCCTTCGCTCAGCGATGGGGCGCCGGGCTCACAAGAGCTTATTATTAAAGCGCCTTTGCCCAAGGATTTTATTGATGAGTGCCGCAAGGCCGGCTTGGCTTTGCCCAGGAAACAGTTGATTTAGAACTTGTTGTTTTTGTGAAGCGAACGTAGAATAAAAAACCACCAAATCGTCACGCCTCCGACCGATATGGCGGCCAAAAGAAGAATGATCCAAAAAGCGTTAGGGTGCCTGGCCATGGGAATGCCGACGTTCATGGAGAAGGCGCTCACCACAAAAGTCGGCACCATAATGGAAATGGTGATGACGTTCAGCGTTTTCATTAGAATGTTGAGGTTGTTGCTGACGATGGAGGCGCGGGCATCCATGAGGCTGGCCAGAATATTGGAGTAGATTTCCGCCTGTTTATAACACTGGGCGTTTTCTATGAGGATGTCGTCCAAAAATTCTATGTCGTGCGGGGAAAGCTCAATGCGGCCGGCGTTGTTTTTGATTTTGCCGAAGACGACCTCGTTGGCGTTGATGGCGTTTAAGTAATAAACCAGGGATTTTTCCAGGCTGAACAAATTTAAAAGATACCTGTTTTCCGTGGAAATGCTGATTTTTCTCTCGATTTCATCGGTGATCATGACAATGACGCGCAAGTGTCCCATGAAGTGGGAAATGGATTTGTAAATGACTTTAAGAAAAACCTGGCGGAATGATTCGATGTGGTTGAAGAGCTTGCCTTCAAAAAGCGGAATGTCGTCTTTCATAATGATGATGAGCTTATCTTTGAACAAAAACAAGCCCAAAGAAGAAACCTTGAAAAGAAATTGATCCTGGGCCGAATAATTTTTTGGATATTTAAAAATAACGGCCAGATGCTCGGGCTCAAATTCCAGCCGGGCCGGTTCGTCCGGGTCCAGGGCGGAATTCAAGGTATGTTCGTCAAGCTTGAATTCGCCGATCAGACGTTTTTTTTCTTCGTCGCTCGGGCCGATAAAAAGCCAGACCGCGGTCCCGCCTTCTTCGGCCTCGCACAATTTGTTGCCGCTTATTTGAAATGTTTTCAGCATAAAATTTATTATAGCAATGGGGTCAGGTCTTCGACCTGACCCCATTGCCCCGCAGTTTACAGTTTAAACAAAGTCGGCTGTTTGATTTGCGGCTGCCTTTTCTTGAAAGAAGGCCCCCTGCCCAAAACGCGCAGTTTTTCTTCAATATCCGAAAGAAAGGGGGAAGGCCCGGCTTTCAGTGTTTTTCCGAAGATAAATCTTTTTTTGGCGCAGGAGATGATCAGCCGTTCCTTGGCCCGGGTCATGCCCACGTAAAAAAGGCGCCTTTCCTCTTCGATGTCCGAGGCGTTTTTCAAAATATCACAGGGAACAATCCCCCCCTCGCAGCCGATTATAAAAACAACCGGAAATTCCAGGCCTTTGGCCCGATGAAGGGTCATGAGGGTTATTTTTTTACCGCGAATAAAGCCCGTTTCGTTGTTTTGAAAATCCTCCAGGTCTTCGGCGGCTGAAGGTGCCTCATCTTTTATTTTTTGGAATACCTGGAAGGGCAACCCCGCGCGCCCAAGGGCCTCGGCGACTAATCGGGCCTGGGTATGGAGGCGGTAAAGAATAACGATGTCTTCGAGCCCGTAAAGGGACTCTTGCGGGGCAGTAACGTCTGCCCGGCTTTCTATGGCCAGGCGGTTTGTTCCTCCCAGAAGGTTTTCAATTTTTTGGGCAATCATTTGCGCTTCCTGCCGGTCCGTTGAATAAGACGTTATTTCAATGGGCAGGCCTTTTTCCAAACGAGCCAGAAGTTCGCGGGGGAGCCGGCTCGGATTTTTGCGGATAACCTGGCCGGCCGCCTCGACGATCCCGGCTTGAGAGCGGCTGATATTGGGCAAAGCTGGTATCCTGAAACTCATCCACCAGGATATGGCCAAAACGCTGGTGATATTTTTCAAGGACTTCCGGTTTTTCTTCAAACAAGCGCCAGGCATATAGAATAAGGTCGTCAAAATCCAGGCGTTTGGCGGCCAATAAATTTTTTTGGTATTGGGATGCCGTCCCGTCGCCGGGCAGGGCCAGGGCGGATTTTTGTTTTCTAATTTCATCGAGAAAGGCGGAAATTTCCCGGCCTTCAACGACCCCCTTAAGGGCCAGGCGTTTGTTCTCGTCATTTGCCACTGACCATTCAATACCCGGGCCGAAGGGATAATTCTCCTCGCGCAGTATTTTAAGGGCCAGGGCGTGAAAAGTGACGATCCAGGGGGAAGGGGTCAGGTCTTCATCTTTAGGGACTGTCCCCGCAGGGGACTGTCCCTTTCCCAAAG
>JACQWW010000162.1 GCA_016209025.1 Elusimicrobiota bacterium
AAAAATGGAGAAAATGCGATGCGGTGGTCGTCCAGCGGCCGCCCAAAGAGGCCGGCTTATTCATGTTATTTAACGACACGGTCGTTTTCGGCAATTTTTGAATTCATAAGGAACCATTCTATGGTGGCCGTCAGAGCGTCTTTGATGGGAGTAAACCTGAATTTCGGAAAACAGCTTGAAAATTTTCGGCTTTGGAGAACTTTGCGTAATTGCCCCTGGGGTTTTGCCGCGTCAAAAACGACGGGCCCGGTGAAATTCATAAGTTCGGCGATTTGCTCGGCCAATTCTTTTATAGTTATTCCTGCGTCCGGAGCAATGATGACGGTTTGAGGGCCGTTATAGTTTTTCAAGGCTTCAAGCAGCAGCCGGGCCATGTCCGGCGAATAAATAAACTGACGCCGCGCTTCGCCGGTTCCCCAGACTATCAAAGGTTCTTCGCGGACTTCAGCTTGACGGCATTTAGCGATGAGGGCGGCGACGACGTGCCCTGTTTGCGGATCCCAGTTGTCGTTGGGTCCGAAGATCGTGACAGGAGAGAGGGTATTATAAGAAAGACCATATTGCCGGGCAATAAGGCGGATATGAATATCCAGGGCCCGCTTGGCATAGCCGTAGCCCAAATTGCCTTCATAAGGCAAACCTTTATGGAGATCGTCTTCGGTTAAATCTTTGCCGTTTCCGTCTGCACAGAAAGCGCAGCTGCATAAAAGGGCGATCAGGCGCTTGACGCCTGCCTGCGCGGCCGCGGCTAAAATGTTCGTATTTATTTGAAGGTTGGCCGCCAGGTAATCGGCGTTTTTTTCCGCGTTGCTTTTGACGCCGCCTGTCTCGGCGGCCAAATGGATGATCTCGGTCGGTTGTATTTTGCGGATGATCCGCTTTGTCTGATCGAAATTCGTCAAATCGCCGTCTTGCCTTGAAACAAAGCAGGCCTCGGGCTTGATTTGCCGCAAAGCATAGCCCAGAAGGCCGTTTGCGCCGGTAACAAGCAGACGTTTGGAGGATATCATTTGATTAAAGACGATTTTAATATTAGCATTTGTTTAAGAAACGTCATGAAAGTTACATTGTTTATCCCCACCCTCAACGAACTTGATGGCATGAAAATCGTCATGCCGAAATTTAAAAAGGAATGGTACGATCAATTGCTTATCGTTGACGGCGGATCAACCGACGGAACGATTGAATGGGCCCGCGAGCGCGGTTACGATGTCTATGTCCAAAAGATCAAGGGATTATGGCATGGGTATATCGAAGCCTACCCGTTGGTTCGGGGTGACGTGATGGTCACCTTGAGCCCTGACGGCAATTGCATGCCGGAGATCATGCCGCTCCTTATTGACAAAATGCGCGATGGATACGACATGGTGATCGCCTCACGGTATTTTGACGGCGCCAAAAGTTACGATGATGATATATTGACCGGCTTCGGCAATTGGATGTTTACGAACACGATTAATCTTCTTTTTGGCGGGCATTATACGGATGCCATGGGCATTTACCGGGCCTATAGGACCGCCCTGATTCCTATACTGGATCTTGACAAGGAAGAGACTTATGCGCCGGAAAAGCTATTCTTCACCAAGATCGGCGTGGAGCCGATTTTATCGGTTCGCAGCGCCAAGCGAAAATTGAAAACAGCGGAAATTCCTGCTGATGAACCAAAAAGGATCGCCGGAATAAGAAAATTGCAAATAATCAGGTGGGGCGCCGCATACTTAAGCCAGATTTTAAGGGAAACCTATTATTGGAAGTGACTCTCCACCGAAACCAAATAAAGCTTGGCTCTTTTTTACGATAATCAGCGCTGGGGCATATGTTAAGTATTGTTTATTTGGCTTATGGCGGTGGGGAATTTCTGTATTGAGGAGATGACACAGTGGCGGCAATTTTGAATAATCGTATGGTGACAAAATATTTAATCATCGGCAGCAACTCTTTCTCCGGAAGTGATTTCATTGATTTTTTGCTTGAAGACCGGAGAAACGAGGTCATCGGCATCAGCCGTTCCCCGGAAAAAAACCCTTTTTATTTGTCTTATAAACGCCATGAGACCGGACGTTTTCGATTCCATCAAATTGACATAAATAGCGAGATTAATCGCCTTATTGATCTGTTAAACCTCGAAAAACCGCGGTTCATCGTGAATTTCAGCGCGCTCCTTGAGCCTGCATACAGCTGGTTCAATCCGGTGCAGTGGTTCTACACAAATACCATCGCCATCGTTCAATTGGCCGATTATTTAAAAGGGCAGTCTTTTCTCAAGCGCTATCTTCATATCTCAACGCCAGAGGTTTACGGCAGCTGCCTTGTGCCGGCCAAGGAGGACGCTGCCATGAATCCCAGCACTCCTTATGCCGCCTCTAAGGCCGCGGCTGACATGCATCTTTTGGCTATGGCTAAAAACTACGGATTCCCGGTCACTCTTATCCGATCGTCAAATGTTTATGGTCCTTGTCAACAGCTTTATCGGATCATCCCGCGCTCCATTATTCATCTTAAACAAGGCAGGCCGATTGATTTGCATGGCGGCGGCAAGGCGGTCCGCTCCTTCATTCATATCCGCGATGTGTCGCGCGGTGAATTGGCGGCTTTAAGGCACGGCCGCCCCGGCGCCATATATCATCTAAGCACTGATGAGGCCATGCCGGTGCGCGACATAGTTTCAATGGTATGCGCTATAATGGGAAAAAATTTTGAACAATCAATCATTGAGGTTCCGGATAGGCGCGGCCAGGACAAGGCTTATGTCATTGACTCGGGTCTGGCGCATCAGGAGCTGGGCTGGACCGCGCAAATCAAGCTTTCTGCTGGTTTAAAAGAAGTCAAGAATTGGCTTGAAAGCCATTGGGAAATTGTATTGAAAGAGCCGTTGGAATACAAGCATAAATTTTCCTTTGTTCCGGCCTACCGTCCCGGACAATTAAAACCGCTGACCGAAGCCAAAACCCTTGTCAAAGCTGACCACAGATCGCCCTAAGCTAAAAATCCCTATCGTCATTTTCGGCCATACGGGGTTTATCGGAAGTTCTTTGTATCGTTATTTCAAGGAGCGGCATGCCAAGGTTTTCGGGCTATCCATTGAAAACTGCGATTTGCTCAACCCCCGGCAAATCAAGCGAAACTTTAAAAAACTGCCAGAGCGCTTCCATGTCGTCTTTGCCTCGGCTGTGGCCAGGCGCACCCAAGATACTCCCGCCTCGATGATCGCCAACATCCGGATGACGCATAATTTCCTGTCCGCCATCGGCGCCAGGCGCCTTTCAAGCCTGATTTACTTAAGCTCAGCCGACGTTTATGGAGCCGGCCCGGCTCTTCCTATTACCGAATCGTCGCTTCCGGTGCCGTCAAGCTTTTATGCGATCAGTAAATACGTTTGCGAAAGGCTTTTGTTATCACGCCGCGGGTTTGAGAAAATACCGATCACTGTTTTGCGTCTGCCGGGAGTCTATGGGTGTGGTGATCACGGTCAAAGCGTGGTCGGCCAAATTGCCGGGCAGTTGGCCGGAAACGGCCGCGTTCGGATCATCGATAATCTCCGCCGAGACTATCTCTATATTGATGATCTGTGCCGAGTCGTCCATCGGGCGCTCCTTGAACCCCGGCGCGGCGTCTTGAACGCGGCCACCGGCCGGAGTCTTTCGCTTCGTAAAATCGCCGCTATCGCCGCTAAAGCCTTGCGCCTTGAGCCGGTCATTGAGATCATGTCTTCTGATGGATATAATGCAAGTCTGAAATTCGACATCAGGGCCCTGCGGAGGCGTTTTAAGCAAATCAGCTTTTTGAAGCCGTCCGAGGCTATCGCGGCCTACATAAAAAAGGAGATTAATCATGGCTGAAATCAACTTAATGGATCTTTATCC
>JACQWW010000163.1 GCA_016209025.1 Elusimicrobiota bacterium
TAACTGGAGCCAAGCAGTTGAGGCAATGACCGGCAATGGACCGGTTCCTGCTTCTCCGGTTTATCCGGCCGCGGAAAAGCCGACCCTGACCACTATCATCGCTGTTTCCACGGATTCCTTTACCGTAACCTGGAAAGAAAAAAATTCCGGAAACGTTTCGTTTCTAATCGCGGCGGCTTTAGACCCGGACAATATTGCCGGCACAATGGTCTCCTCGGCCGCGTTTCACGACGATTTAGGTGGTGTCAATAAAATAGCCACCACTACGATTTACGGCCTTATTCCAAACGGACTTTATTATGTTTCAGTCGCCGCATATAAAACGGATAGGTTGCTGAGCGGATTTTCTTCACCTGATAAAGCCGCAACCCTGGCCAATCCGCCGGGTCCGGCAACAGCCTGGCCGGCTGGCCGTAACACCTATCAAATAAGATGGAACCCAAACAACAATTCCCCGGTCACTGTTTACGAAGTGACCAGATCGTTCAGCAATTTTGAGGCGGATATTTCAACGGCCGTAGGCTTCAACGCCGGCTTGACGCAAACCGAAGTTTTGCTTGACGGTTTTACCCCGGCCCTGACGCATTTTGTGCGGATGCGGGCCAAAAACCGCGATAGCATAATCACCGCCTATTCCGATTCTCTGGCTGTGACCGCGCCGGCTCCGCCGGGCTTTTTATCGGCAACCATTAAATCCGGCGAAGCCGTGGTGATTGTCGAGCCGGGCGAGGCAGTGCGCCTTGAGCTTGGCCCCGCGGCCTTGCCCGCGGAGGCGGCTATTTATATTTCGCCTGATCCTATTTCCGCGCCCCTATTTGTTGATCCGTCGCGGCTTGAAGCCGCGGTTGACAGACTCGGAGGACGCCGGATTTTCAGAAATACAATGCGCGAATTCGTGGCCATCGCCGGCAATACTCTTGTCGAAACAAATTTTTTAGGACCGGTCCGGCTTCAGATTTCATACGCCGGCCTTGACGCCGACAACAACGGGCTTATTGACGGCTCCGATCCCGGCATCAATGTTATGAGGCTGGCCATCGCCGTGTTTAATGAAAGCCGGGGAGATTTTACACCATGCCCCAATTCAACAATTGAACTTGATGCCAAAACCGTTTCCTGCCGCCTCGAGCATTTTTCGGTTTATGTTCTTGCGGCGGATATCAAGCCTTTTTCAGGGGCCGACGATGTTTACGCCTTTCCAGTTCCCTGGCGTCCCAATGATTCGGACTCCGGCAACGGCGGCCCTAACGGCATCACCTTCGCTAATTTGCCAAATGAAGGAGAAATCCGGATTTACGATATTGCCGCCGGCTTGGTCAAAAAAATTCCCTTAACCGGTCAGGCCCAGATTCCCTGGAACGGTTCAAACGACGACGGTTTCCCTGCGGCCAGCGGCGTTTATGTCTGGCATCTTAATGGGGCCGCAGGATCAAAAACAGGAAAGTTGATGATCATCAGATGAAAAGGGTCAAAAGTTCAAAAGTTCAAACGGTCAAAAAATTGACCATTTTGACCCTTTTAAACGTCTTGACCCTTTCCCCACTGTGCGCCAAATCCGCGGGCCGCACATCAGGGAATTTTCTTTCCTTGGGAGCCGGAGCCAGGCAAATCGCCATGGGCGAAACCGGCGCGGCCATAAGCGGCGATGTCCATGCTTCTTATTGGAATCCGGCCGGGCTGGTTTCCATTAAATCGCCTGAATTAGCCCTGATGCACCATCGTCATTTTGCCGGAATTGACAGTCAATACGCTACTTTTACCCGGCCTTGTTCTTTTGGGACGCCTGCCGTATCTTTAACCAGACTAAACATCGGCAGCATGGCGTCCTATAATTCGGCTGGAGCAAAGACCGGAACAGTCGAGGCCGGGGACTGGGCTTTGGGCCTCGCCTTTGGAAAAGAAATTTTAAAACGTTTTGATGCCGGTCTTGGGATAAAATGGATTCGGGAAACATTGGGTCCGGTTGGGGCCCAAACTTTTGCCATAGACACGGGTTTTGTTTACCGCCCTTCTGCCGCCGGTCATGTTCCTTTTCTCGATAAAATGCGTTTTGGGGCAAGCTATGCCAATGCCGGCGGAAATCTGAAATTTGATTCCCAGCGCTTTCCCCTGCCCAGAATGTTGAGGCTGGGAGCTGTCTATGAAGATAAAATTAAAATAGGTCCGACCATGGTTGCCCTGGAATCGGTTTGGCCGCAATACGGCGCTCAAGTTTTTTCCGCCGGAGCCGAGTGGCAGCCGGCCGGCTTTTTGGCGGTGCGCGCCGGATACCGCGGCGGCCAAAAATTCGGCTCCGGTCTGCGGCTGGTCTGCGGCCTTAAATTAGGAAATATGGCTTTTGATTACGCCTGGGCAGGTTTCGGCGATTTGGGCGCCAGCCACCGCTTTGGCGTGCGCTTTATTTTCAGCGGCGATTGAAACCAAAGTCCGGCTTTTTCTCCCAAGGCGTCCTGCCTTGACTTTAAAATATTAACATACTAATATATTAGTGATTTACTAATATTGGTTACACTAGATATATGAGCCAAAGAAGCCTATCTAAACGCGAGTCGGACCTTATTCTGGCCATGGAATGGGAAAAAAAGCGCTTGGTCAGCCTGGCGCAGATAGCAAAACGCTTGCGATGTTCCAAAGAATACGCCGCCTTTCTGGCTCATGCGCTCTGTAAAAAAGGATGGCTTGAACCACTTGCCAGGGGTCAATACCAGCTCATCGGAGCCGATCGCGGGCCAAAAGGCGTGCCGGAAATGAACCCCTACCTGGCGGCCCGCATTCTCCCCAAACCGTACTTCTTCGCCTATCTTTGCGCTCTAAGTCACCATGGCCTCACCGTCCAAGTTCCATACGTCATCCATGTGGCCCTAACCCGGCGCAAGCGCCCCATGGAAATTAAAAATGTCCGATTCAAATTCATTCCTTTGGCCAAAAAACGCTTCTTTGGCTACGAAGAAACAACCGCTTTCGGGGAAAAAATAAAGGTCTCCGACTTGGAACGCGCGGTTCTGGATGCCTTGGACCGCCCTGACCTCGTAGGAGGCATCGAGACAGCCGCGCAGGCTCTTGCCGCTGCCGGAAAAAAACTTGACCATCCGAAGCTTATGGCATACTTGAAAAAAATGGACGACATGGCCCTGGTACGGCGTTTCGGCTATCTATCGGAAAGGCTCAAAATTGTTCTACCAAAAGAACTGCTTGCCTATCTCAAAACACAAATTCCATCCATACCGGCCTATCTAGGCTCTCCTAAACGCTGGAACACCAAAGGTGCCCTAGATAAAAATTGGAATCTCATCATCAATGTGCCTGAGAAAGAACTTTTTGGAGAAACTCGCATCACATGATCGAACAAAAGTTCGCGGATCTCTTTGCCGCAGGTTCCCAGGTTTCCCTGGATATTGCCGAACGCGAAATCACCCTTACTTATGTTTTAAAAATCCTGGAGGACGCCGGCTTTCTTAAAACCCTGATCTTCAAGGGCGGCACCTGCCTAAGAAAATGCGTTTACGGCAAAGAAACAAGGTTTTCCATGGACTTGGATTTCACCAGCGCCACTACCCTGGAGCCCGAAGACGTTATTTTGGAGCTTGTATCCGTTTTTTCAAAACCGGCCCATGGCTTGTCCTTCGAGGTGGATGCCAAAGATTTCTATGCGGCTGAGGACAAGCTGTCCTGCGGCGCGATCATTCAATATAAGCACCCCTGGGCCGAAGGAAAGTTCAAGCTGGATTTAAGCCTGCGTGAAAAGTCTTCCCTTGAGCCGGTTGCGATAACTCTAAAACCACAGGCTTATTTCAAGCACCTTGAATTCAAGCCCTTCCCTGTTGCCTGTCTGCAATTCGAAGAACTTTTAGCGGAAAAAATACGGGCCGCTTACCAAAGAGCCAGGGCAAGAGACCTCTATGATTTAGTGCGGATCGCGGAGAATCCGTTAAATATCGGCTTGATCAAAACCCTAGTGGTCATCAAATGTTGGAACGTCAGGGACGTGTTTGACCCGGAAGCGTTTTTCAGAAAACTAAAATCCGGCAAATACGACTGGGACGGCCTAAAGCAACTCGTCCGCCGGGGCGAAAAGATCAATCCGGAAAAAATGATTGAAACCTGCGAAAAGCGTTACCAGATTTTACGCCGTCTGACCGCCGACGAAGCCCGCCTCGCCGCCGACGCCAAACGCCACAACCTAAAAAATTTGCCGAACATACTGCTTGCGCTGAGAAATAAATAAGGCTTGTCAGGAATCCCGGTCTAAGGCAATCGGGGGTACGGGACTTATTTTTTCCGCCTTACGGGGCGGGCGCGGCCGGCCAGGCGCGACAAATCTTTGACGGCGCGATAAATAAATAAGGCTTGTTAAAGTCGGAAGGGGTCAGACCCTTTCGTTTGACCCTTTCGTTTGTTATCCCGTCCAGTAAAATCGAAACATTAAAAAAGGCAATCAATTTCAAATTCCCGGGATTTTTGTCCGGTCAAAGGGACAGCAGGAGGCGCTACCTTTTGGCGCTTTGGCGTGCGCTTTATTTTCGGCGGCGATTGAAACCGAAGGGGCCTGACCCCCTGAGTCATACGTCCACGCCTGACGGCTTCGCCGCGCGCGCATTATCAGGTTGACATGACATTGCAGATTAGTAAAATAAGGTATGCCTGATATTACTCATCTTTCTAAACGCACTCTCCGCCGCTATTTATGGACGTCCGTGCGCGATGATTTGGCCCGGAAAATGGTATTTATCGGCGGCCCGCGACAGGTCGGCAAAACCACTTTCGCCCTCAGCTTCCTGATGACTGCGCCGAAAAACGAGACGCATCCGGCCTACCTGACCTGGGACCGGGTTGATCATCGGGATCGTCTGTTGAGCGGAGAAATGCCCTCCAACGAGAAGATTGTGCTTCTCGACGAAATCCACAAGTTCGCGCGCTGGCGCAATCTCGTCAAAGGATTTTATGACACGCAGAAATCAAAACTTTCCATTATCGTGACGGGATCCGCCCGGCTGGATTACTATCGCAAGGGCGGCGATTCCCTCCAGGGACGATACCACCACTACCGGCTGCATCCTGTCTCGCTGCGCGAATTGGACCCGGCGGCCAACGCTAAAACGGTTCGGCACCTGCTCCGATTCGGAGGCTTTCCGGAGCCGCTGTTCGCAGGCAGCGAGCGGGAGCATCGCCGCTGGCAAAAGGAGCATCAAGACAGGATACTCCGCAATGATTTGCGGGATTTGGAGCAGGTCAGGGAAGTCTCCCTGATCGAACTCCTCGTACATCATCTTCCGCGCTGCGTGGGATCGCCCCTTTCAGTCAAAAGTTTAAGCGGGATACTGCAGGTGTCCCACGAGTCGGCGGAGCGCTGGCTGACTATTCTCGAAAGGCTTTATGTCTGCTTTCGCATCGACCCTTACGGAAGCGCGCGGATTCGGGCGGTGAAGAAAGAGCGCAAGCTCTACCTGTGGGACTGGTCCCAAACGCCCGAGGGCGGGCCGCGCTTTGAAAATATGGTCGCCTCCCAGCTTCTCAAATACTGCCACTGGCAGGAGGACACGCAGGGCTGGCGCATGGAACTGCGCTATCTGCGCGACACCGACAAGCGCGAAGTTGACTTCGTGGTCCTGCGCGATGGGGCGGCGGAGTTCGCCGTGGAATGTAAGACCGGCGAGCGCGGGGTATCGCCGGCAAGCATTTATTTCAAGGAGCGCACCAAAATCCCGGCATTCTACCAGGTGCACCTCGGATCCAAGGATTTTATACATGCCGGCAGTGGGGTGAGAGTCCTTCCCTTCGAGCGCTTTTGCAAGGAACTGGATCTCCCATAGTCCGGCTTTTTTTCCCAAGGCCTCCTGTCCTGTGTCCCGTGTCCTTGACATCATACTAAACAGTATCATACTATAAGGTATGAATAAGAATTGCCATGAATCCTTTTAAATACGGGCGGGTTGTCAGCGGGCAGGATTTTTGTCCCAGGCCGGAACTTAACAAGCAACTGACGGAATTTATTGAGTCAGGTCAAAACGCCATGCTTGAGGGGGAGCGACGGATGGGCAAAACCTCGCTTGTTTGCGAGGTTATCAGGCGGATCAAGCGGCGCCGTATGCTGTATGTGGATTTATTGGAAATAAAGACGGCCGACGACCTTTGCAAACGAATGGTTAAAGCCATAATTTCGATGGAACGTCAGGCAGGATTCTTAGAGAAGGCGCTTGGATCGCTTTCGCAGCTCAGGCCTGTCGTATCAGCCGATCCCTTGACCGGACAGCCGACCATCAGCCTGGATGCCGCCGTTCGAATGAAACCGGATTCGATTGACGGCCTGCTTGATTTAATCCAAGGTGCGCATAAGCGCACGCCGCTCACGGTAGTGTTCGATGAGTTCCAGGATATTTTAAATTTACCGGATGCCAAAGAGACGCTCGCCGTTCTTAGGAGCAAGATTCAATTTCACGAGGATATACCCTACATCTTTGCCGGCAGTGTGCGAAATCAGATGAAAGAAATATTCACCCACCCTCAAAGCGCTTTTTTTAAGTCCGCGGTTCCGGTCGAGGTCGGCCCTTTAAACGCGGCCGTGTTTACGCGATTTTTAACGGACAAATTCGCTCTTGGCAAACGTGTTATAGATGCGGCTGTAATAGCAAAGGTTATCGAGGTCGCGGAAAATGTGCCCGGCGATGCGCAGGAGTTGTGCGCGGCGCTGTGGGAGACAACGTCTTATAGAGACGCTGTCAAAGAGGCGAATCTTGCGGCAGCCCTTGAGACGATTTATGCGCGCGAGGCAAAGGGTTATGAAACCATGCTCGTACAGTTGACCGGACAGCAGTTGAAATGCCTCATCGGTCTGGCGCGCCTGGGCGGCAAGGCGCCCCAGTCGGCCGCTTTTATCCAAGGGGCGGGGCTGAGTCTGCCGGCCTCTTCCAAGAAGGCGCTTGACCGGCTGGGGCGGCTCAAAATCATCTATCGCCACCAGGGCGAGTATAAGTTTATCA
>JACQWW010000164.1 GCA_016209025.1 Elusimicrobiota bacterium
AACTAGCGCACTTAGAGGAACCGCGTTGATTCGCGGCGCTATCAAATAACGCCGCGAGCCGGGATAGACGACCGCGATTTCACGCAGTTTTAAATCCTCCATCGCGATGCGCATCGAGGCCGTCAGGCGCGGCGCGTCGACCCGCTTACATTCCACCCCGAACATGCGCCCGTTTTTGATGAGCACCAGGTCCATCTCCGCTCCATTGTGCGTTGCCCAAAAATAAACCTCGTCCGGTTCTACCGCCGCAATCGTTTCTTCGATGGCGTATCCTTCCCACGAAGCTCCGCATTTGGGATGACCAAGGAGTTCGCTTTCTGAGCGGATGCCCAGCAATTGGTGCAACAGACCCGCGTCGCGGAAATAAACTTTGGGGGCTTTAATCTGGCGCTTGCCTACATTGGCATGCCAGGGCTGGAGCTGGCGCACCATAAAAACATCACTCAATAGGTCCAGATAACGGCGAACCGATGTCTGGCCGATACTGAGCGAACGCGCCAGTTCGGCGGAGTTCCAAATCTGGCCGTGATAGTGCGCCGTCATGGACCAGAAGCGCAGAAGGGTTGTTGCAGGCATAGAGAATCCGAGTTGGGGGAGGTCTCGCTCAAGAAATGTCCGGACAAAATCGCGCCGCCAGTTTAAACTGTCGGCATCGTTTTTAGCCAGAAACGACAACGGGTAACCCCCGCGCACCCAATGCCGGCTCTGTCGGTCGGCGCCCAGCTCATCCAAGCCAAAACCTCTCATAAAGACGTGGGAAATCCGTCCCGCCAGCGTTTCAGACGACTGGCGCAATAAGGATGGCGAAGCGCTGCCCAGGATAAGAAACCGGGCTTGCAGGGGAACCCGGTCAGATAAAACGCGCAGGACCGGAAATAAATCGTGCCGCCGCTGCACCTCGTCTATCACCACCAAACCTTTAAGCTTTTGCAGGGCGGTCATCGGCTGGTCCAGCCGGGCCAGGTCGGCTGGGTTTTCAAGGTCGAAATAATTAGACGAGGCGGTGTCTACGAAAAATCGGGCCAGCGTCGTTTTCCCGCATTGCCTGGGACCTAACAGGGCGACGACGCGGCTGCGGCCAAGTGATTTTCGCAGGCGAGCCAAAAGCCGGGTGCGCTTAATCATCAACTAAATCATACCATGAAAATCCACTATTTAAAGGGGGAATTTCATGGATTCACTTTTAAACTTAAAACATTGCGTTTTCTTAAAATTTTATGGAAATTTTAAAATGTTGAGAAACTTGAAGCGCGCTGCGCTTCGAAATAGGAGAAAATACAACCAGGAAATGAAAAAGAACATCGTCCAGGCGGCCCAGGCTGTCCGCCGCGGGGAATTGATTATTTTTCCGACTGAAACGGTTTATGCCCTGGCGGCCAATGGCCTTGACCCAAAAGCCAAAAGCAAAATTTATGCGGCAAAAGGAAGGGATTTTTCCAAGCCCCTTCAGCTTCTTCTGGCGGATACGAGAGATTTGCCCCGGTTTGTCGAGCCCTCGGATTTGACGCTCAAAACGGGGCGGCTTCTACGGCATTTTTGGCCCGGCCCCCTGACCGCTGTTTTTCGCGCCGGTCCCCTGGGGGTGATTTTAACCGGCAAAGCAACGATCGGCGTCAGAATTCCCGATCACCCCCTGGCTTTGAAGATCATCAAAAAATCGAAATTGCCGGTTATGGCCACCAGCGCCAATAAAAGCGGCGGGCCCGAACCGGTCAGCGGGCGGCATGTTCCCGCCGCGCTTAAAAAAGCGGCAAAATGGGTAATTATGGAACCTGGCCCCACGAAATTTACCGCGCCTTCCACGGTCTTGGACCTGACGATTTTTCCCCCGCAGATTCTGCGCGAAGGAGCGATCAGCCGCCGCATGATCGAAAAATGGCTATGAAGGTTCTTTTTGTCTGCACCGGCAACACCTGCCGCAGTGTCATGGCCGAATACCTGTTTAAAAAACTTGCCGCAGGATCGAGCATCGAAATTAAATCCGCCGGCGTTGCCGCCAACGAACATTTCCCTATTCCGGACGCGGTGCCGAAAGTTTTAGCTGAAGAAGGCATTGACCGTCTTGGGCATACGCCGGCCAGGCTTGACGAGGCCATGACCGGATGGGCTGATTGCCTTTTCGTCATGGAACGTTCGCACCAAGACTTCATCCGAAAACATTTTCCTAAAGCAGCGGATAAAACCTTTCTGCTCAAGGAATTCGCCGGTTCAGAGCCGCCTGAAGTGGCTGATCCTATCGGCTGTTCCGAAGAAATTTACCGCAAATACTTGAAAGAAATAAAAGAAGCCCTTCAAATTGTCTTTAATAAATTAAAACAAGACGGTAAAATCTGACCGGTTTAAAAAGAGGAAAACATGCCGAATTTTGAATTGCTGTTAAAAACCGATCCTGAAATTTACAAGGCTGTCCTGGCCGAAACCAGGCGCCAGGAAGACGGCCTGGAGCTTATCGCCAGCGAAAATTACGCCTCGGAAGCGGTGCTTATCGCCCAGGGATCGGCTTTGACCAATAAATACGCGGAAGGTTATCCGGGAAAGCGTTATTACGGCGGATGTGAATTCGTGGATATTTGCGAAAGCCTGGCCATCGGCCGCGCCAAAAAGCTCTTCGGCGCCGAGCATGCCAATGTCCAGCCCCATTCGGGAACCCAGGCGAATTTGACCGCTTACTTTTCGGTTTTGGCCCCGGGCGACAAGATTCTTTCTCTGGCCTTGGATCACGGCGGGCACTTAAGCCACGGCCATCCGCTTAATCTTGCCGGGCGGCTTTTCAAGATCGCCTCGATCAAGGTTGATCCCAAGACCGAGACCATCGTTTATGACGAAGCGGCCCGGCTGGCCGAGCAGGAAAAACCGAAAATGATCGTGGCCGGCGCTTCCAATTATTCCCGGGTGTTTGATTGGAAGCGTTTCAAAGAAATCGCCGATTCAGTCGGCGCTTATCTTTTGACGGATATGGCCCATTACGCGGGCCTAATCGCGGCCGGCATTTATCCCAATCCGGCGCCCCATTCTCATTTCGTCACTTCTACGACCCATAAGACCCTGCGCGGCCCGCGCGGCGGCTTTGTTTTGTGCCGGCAAGAAATGGCCGCGGCTCTTGATAAAACGAATTTTCCCGGCAACCAGGGCGGCCCTTTAATGCATGTCATAGCCGCCAAAGCCGTTTGTTTCCAGGAGGCCCTGACCCAGGAATTCCGGCAGTATCAAAACAATGTCCTGGCCAATGCCCGGGCCCTGGCTAAAAACCTTCAAGAGTGCGGCTTTCGCATCGTGGCCGGCGGAACCGATTGCCATTTGTTCAGCGTTGATTTGAGGCCGAAAAATATCACCGGCAAAGAAACCGAGGCTTGCCTTTACAAAGCCGGCATCACCGTCAATAAGAACGCCATTCCCTATGATCCGCAAAAACCCATGATCGCCAGCGGGGTGCGCATCGGAACGCCGGCCATAACCAGCCGGGGCATGGGATTAAAAGAAATGGAAATCATCGCCTCATGGATTGACGAGGCAGTCAAATTTAAAGATGACGAAGCAAAGCTCAAGGCCATTAAGGGAGAGGTTTTTGGGCTCTGCCGCAACTTTCCTGTTTATCGTTCAAGAATCAGCGCCATGGAACAGGCGCAATAACAGGGCCGCTCATTTCACCACTTTGATGTTTTTGAGTTTTTCCTCACACCCGCGGCGTTTCGGGGCGACCAGGAACTATTTATTCCTTCGATAACCGGAGGCGAAACCGAGCTCTTGGCGGTAATTGACGATTGACCGGCGGGAAACAGCCAGGCCGTATTTTTGTTTAAGCAGGCCGGCCAGCCGGCTGTCTGAAAGCCTTTGGGCCGGCGCTGCCTGGATGGAAACCAGAAGATTTTTGCCCCGCTGTTTTTCATTGACGAAAAAGTCCTTGAGAGCTTTTTCCCGGCCCCAAGGCAGTTCAAGGCTCCGGCCGCAGATCGCCCGGCAGATCATGCTTGGGGCAACGGAAATTTTTTGCGCCATGTCTTTTTGCAGAAAGACGGCCAGATCAACCTCGTCGCGGGAGACGAGATAAGCCGCCTGTTTTTCAATTATGCCGGAGATGATCCTATAAAGGATGCTCTTGCGGAAATTAAACGCCTCAAGGCGGCCAAGGAGAACGCGGGCTTTTTTAAATTCTTCCGGCGACAAAAACCCCCGGCCCCGCAGGCCTTCCAATTTTTCGTAATCAACAACGTATCCGCCTTTGGCCAGATGGGGAGAATAAAAGGAAATAAGAAAATTGCCGTTGTCAGGCTCTATTTTGGCGACTTTGACGTAATTCAAGCTTTCTTTTGCCCTGAGCGAGGAAGGCGCCAGGTTGTCTGATTCAAGGGCAATGGCATCAACCAGGTCTTTAAGAGCCATTATTTGGCCGGCTTTAAGGCCCAAATCCCCGGCCAAAACCTCGGGCACAAGGGCTTCTTGGTTGAGGAGGAATAAATCGCGGAATTTATCAAGGCCCAGGCTTTTGGCCAGCTCGATGGCTTGTTTATGCTTTGCCATAAAAGCGGCCAGATCAAACGAGGAGGTTTCTGGGACAAGATTTGCCTCAAGCCTAAGGATGTGCCCGGCGCAGGCGCCTGTCTTGGGAAATCTTTTCCAGGTGATAACGCGCTGTCCGCAATCGTCCGGTCCGGCCAGTTTTTTAAAAAGAGGGTCCTCCTCGATTTGGCTTAGCAATCCGGCGAAATCGCGTTCCGTGACGGCAAGCAATTGAGCCTGCTTGATGCCGGCGATGAGCTTAGGATATTGTTTGAGGCCGGCCGTCTGGCGGATGACTGGGTTTTCCATGTCAGTTTTTGTATGGTATTATAAATTATAGACCTCTTGTTGCCAGAAATTCCCCGAAGGAATTTCTGAAGTCTTAAGTCTAAAGCTTGAAGTATGAATTTTAAGTCTGAAGTCTAAAGTCTGAAGTCTGAAAAAAATGATGTTCTTTTTTATTTCAGACTTCAGACTTCGCGCTTCAAGCTTCAGAACTTACCCGTTAGGGGAAGTTCTGGCTTGTTGCCCGACGAAAATCAATGAATACCGCTTTCGGCCCCGGCCTTAGAACCAGAACATCCGTCAATATCAAAGGCAGGCTTGCCGGCCGGCTTAAGGCCATCGCCTTGATATCCCTGCCCGAAGCTGAAGCCGCCAAGATAGTTCACGGCATTGAATCCGATCCGCTTTTTCAAAAGTTGTTTTTCCCGGACCGGCAGTTTCCCAGGGTGATCAAGCGCCAGGCTTGGCCCGCGTCCCGGCTTGACGCCGGGTTCTATAAGCTTCGGGAAGAGGCCGCGGCCGGCCCTGTCCCGGCGGACATTGAGCCTGCCTTGAGCAAATATCATGATCTTATCGCGGTTGTCCGGAAAATGGGCCGGGAGGCTTTTGAGCGTTATTTTCTTTATGGCACGGAAGCGCTTTCTTTTGAGGAAATCGCCGAAAAAACCGGTCTCGAGGCCGGCGAAGTCAAAAAAATCCATGAACTGATTTTGGAAGCAACGGTTCATGTTGATATTGCCGGCCCGGCCCGGCTGGAGCCCCGGCACGGCGTCATGGCCTATACCGCGGTGGCTCATTTGGAGCGCGACCCCTTGCAAAGCCACGGCATTGCCCTCTCCTGGACCATGCCGCATTTGGCCAGGGGCCGCTACGCCGTCAATCATGAGGCTTTGGCCGAGTGGCAGCGCCGCAGCGCCTTGACAAAAGCTGAGAAAAAAAATCTGCGCCGCCTTCTCCAGAAAATCGAGCTTATCAACATGAGGCACACCACTCTTTTTCGCGTTCTTGAAGCTGTTATCGAGCGCCAGACAGGATTTTTAGTCTCCCAATCCAAATCAAGAAGGCGGCCCTTAAGCATGCGCAGTCTGGCCTCTTATCTTGGCCTGGCGCCCAGCACCATCAGCCGCATTGCGGCCAACCGTTCGGTTGTTTTACCCTGGAACGAAGAGGTGCCGCTGGCCAGGCTCATGGCCGGCCGCCACGAAGTGCTCAAATCAGTGCTGGGAGAAATTTTAGAATCCCGCGGCGCCCTGGCCGCCCCGCTCCGCAAACTCTCCGACCAGGCTTTGGTCCAGAGCATCCGGCGCGATTACAACCTGATTGTTTCCCGGCGGACCGTCAATGAAGTGCGCCGGGCTTTGATGAAATGAGTTTAGTCCTGCCCATAGCGATCTTAGGCTCGGCTCTCATTGCCCTGGCTGCCTGGCATGTCGTGAAATACCGCAAGCGCTATGAAACGGAAAAAGCCCAGCTTCAAGCCCAGCTTTTCCAGGCCGACAAGCTGGCCGCCCTGGGCGAGCTCATCGGCGGCGTGGCCCATGAAATCAACAATCCCATCGGCGTGATGCTTTCAAGAATCGAGTTGATGATCCAGGAATCGCGGGAAGGCTGTGAGCCGGCCGGCCACGTCAAAGACCTTGAGGTTTTGCGCAAGCACACTTCCAGGATCGGAACCATCGCCCAGAATCTTTTGAGTTTCGCCAGAAAGTCCGGGGCCGAGCATGTCCGCCTTGATTTAAACGAGGTGGTCAGGCAGACCCTGCCCTTGATCGAGCATGAGTTTAAAAAGAAAAACATCGCCCTGGAAATCAATTTAAGCGGCGATCTGCCGCCGGTCAAAGGCAATTTCAACCAGCTTCAACAGGTTCTGCTCAACATCCTGACCAATGCCCGCGACGCCCTGACGGACATTTCGGCGGGCAACCCGGCAGGCGGTCCTCCACCAAAGGCGGAGGGCGGTCCCTTGGCCGCCGGGGACGGCGCTGATCCGGTTTGCGGTCCCAAAATTCAAATCGGCACATGGCGGGTCCCCGGCGACGGCAAAGTGCGTCTGGGCGTGGCCGACAACGGCCCTTCCATAACCCAGGAGCATCTGGGCAGGATTTTCGATCCTTTTTTTACCACCAAGAAAGGCGGCACCGGCCTGGGGCTTTCCGTCTCCTATGGCATCATCAGGGAGCATGACGGCATGCTCAATGTGGCCAGCGACGGCCGCCGCCGTGGCTGCGGGACATGTTTTACGGTAACTTTGCCTATTTCTAAATGAAAGAAACGATTCTCGTTATTGACGATGAAATTGACATGCTGGAAAATTGCCGGCGGGTGATTTCGCGCGCCGGGTATCAATGCCTGACTTTAAACCAGCCCGAGCGGTTAGCCCCGCTTCTGCAAAACAGCCCCCCTCATTTGGTTTTAACCGACCTTAAAATGCCCGGCAAAGACGGCCTGGAGGTTTTAAGGGAAGTCAAGGAATTCGATGCGGGGGTTCCGGTTGTTTTATTTACGGCTTTCGCCACGGTGGAAACGGCTGTTCTGGCCATAAAAGAAGGGGCTTTTGACTATCTTGCCAAGCCTTTTTCCAACGATCAGCTTTTGATCGTCATTGAAAAGGCCCTTCGGGAAAAAAGACTGCAGGAGGAAAACCTGAGGCTCAGGCAAAAACTGGGAGTTTTGTACGGACTCGAGAAAATCATCGGCACAAGCCAGAAGCTCCGCCAGGTTCTTGAGGTCGTCAAAAAAGTCGCCCCGACCGACGCCAACGTCCTTGTCCACGGCGAATCAGGAACCGGCAAGGAATTGATCGCCCGGGTCACTCACATGAATTCCCGCAGGAAAGACGGCCCCTTTATTCCGGTGGACTGCGTTTCCCTGCCGGAGAATCTTTTGGAATCCGAGCTTTTCGGCCACGAGCGCGGCGCCTTCACCGACGCGCACGCCGCCAAGCCGGGCATCTTTGAGTGCGCCCACGGCGGCTCCATTTTTTTAGATGAGATCGGCGACATGCCCGCGGCCCTTCAGGCCAAGCTGCTGCGCGCCCTTCAGGAGCGCCAAGTCAGGCGACTGGGCTCCAACCGCCTTGTTTCTTTCGACGTCAGAGTGATCGCCGCGACCAACAAAGACCTCACCAAAGAAGTGGAGGCGGGGCGTTTCCGCCTTGAGCTTTTTTACCGGCTCAACGTCGTTACCCTCGAACTGCCGCCCCTGAGAGAGCGCGAGGGCGACGCAGCGCTTTTAGCCAAGCATTTTCTCGAGCAGTTCAGTAAAGCCAATCAGAAAAAAGTGACGGCGATCTCTTCCGAGGCCATGCAAATGCTGGAAAGCTATCATTGGCCCGGCAATATCAGGGAACTTCAGAATATCATCGAAAGAGCCGTGGCTTTGGCCGAGTCAGAAGTGATCCTGCCGGCTGATCTGCCCGCCCCGCTGCGCAGAGCTCCGGGGGCGGAGATAGGGCCAGAGGCCCTGGCCGCCTCGCTCGTTGAGAGCTCGAAAAATTTAAAATTTTCCGCCGAAGGCGGATTCGCCTTCGGCGAAGAAATTTTAAATTCCGAAAATCTGCCTTCCTATAAAGAAGCCAAAAAGCGATGGCAGGCTGATTTTGAAAAAAATTATCTTAAGGCGCTTCTTGCCAGAGCGGCTGACGGCACAGCAATTCCGTAAACCCGCCCCCTGACTTCCCGGTTTCCCGAGAGCACCTCGCGCACCCTGCCCCTTAAGCAAATTCGCAGAAACGCCTCTACCGGCCTACGGCGTTGGCTAAAACGAAATATTTTGGGCTATGGGCAGCCCGCCGAGGCCACGGAACCGGGCAAAAATCAAATAAGAATCTGAATCAAGGGAATTCTTGGCTGTTAGCGAGCAGATTCGGGGAAGTTTACGGAATTACTGCGCTTTTGGGGCAGCCCTGAAGACTCCCTAATTCTTCGCACTCGCCGCTCGATGTAAATCAGAGCTTTCCGCTAGTTTCCTGATAAACCATTTTTCGCGCTTGCCTTTTCGCACCTCTTGCATCTATATGCTTACATTTTATATAAAGTAAGTATGTCAAACCAATT